>CACZPT010000035.1 GCA_902783085.1 uncultured Methanobrevibacter sp. | reverse complement strand
GTACCTAAACTAATTTCAGCTTCCTCTGAAAATTTATCTGCTTTAAGCATTTCTCTAATTTTATCTAATGAAAATAGAGATTTTGCATGCTCTTTAATATTTTCACCGTGAAGATATTTAATACTTGCATCACCAAAATCACCATCGGCGGATGCTATAAAGTAATCTTCATCGACTTGAAGTGCAATTTTATCTGAAAATATTTCAATATCGTTAATTGAATCTTTTAATATTGAAAAACGAACTTTAAATGTAGTTGGGTGATTAATTTGAGGTGGAGTAGGATTATCATACTCAATATCAACTAATCTTATTTTGAAAGTCCTGGTTGCATCACCTTCAAAAGTAATGATAAAATTACCTTCATCAACAGACATTAAAACTCTATCTTGAGATTTAGCCCTTTTGAGGACTTTCATAAATTCATCAGTATCAATATTGATTTTTTCAGGAACATCACATATATATTCATCAAATAAACTTGCTTTAAATTCCAAATGAACAAAAGTTATGTGACTACGGTCTAAGGCATCCAATCTCATACCTTCACTATCAGTTTGAATCTGTACTTCATCAACAATTGAAGAAATAGCATCAAAACTTGTCTTTAAAATACTAGAATCACTTAATTCAGCTTTAAACATAAGAAATCCTCTAATTTTTATATAAATTTATTGAATTAAATATATGATATTAATATATTTAATCTATTTTATAAAAGTTATGATTAAAATTTAAAACTACTTACAAGCATTTTTCATAGCCAAAACATAGTCTTTTAATGGTTGTGTGGCATTTTCACCATATTCTTCTATGATTTTCACTATTGCACTACCAACAATTACTCCATCAGCTATTTTAGATATTTCAGATGCTTGTTGTGGAGTATTTATACCAAATCCAACAGCCAACGGTAAATCGCTAACATCACGTATATCCGATAATATTGAATTTAAATCCGTTTTAATCTCAGATCTCATTCCAGTAACCCCTAAAGATGAAACTACATAAATAAAACCAGTTGCATCATTAGCTATCTTTTGTATTCTTTCTTTTGAAGTTGGAGCAATTAATGAGATTACATCAACATCATTTCTAGCTGCAATATCAGCAATTTCACCTTTTTCTTCATACGGTAAATCCGGAGATATAATTCCATCTACACCATACTCCCCACATTTTTTAAAGAATTCTTCATATCCATAAAAGAATACAGGATTAATATAAGTTAAAAATACCAAGGGAATATCTGTTTTTTGACGAATTCTCCTTACAATTTCAAATACATCATCTGTTGTTGTATTATGCTTTAAAGCACGAACATTAGCATCTTGTATTACAACCCCTTCAGCCATTGGATCTGAAAAAGGAATTCCAATTTCAATTAAATCACATCCGGCTTCTTCCATTGCTAAAATATATTCAATTGTTTTATCAACAGTCGGATCACCTGCAGTTAAAAATCCAATAAATGCAGTTCCATCATTAAATGCATTAGCTATTTTACTCATTTAACTCAACTCCCCTATATTCTGCAATTGATCTAACATCCTTATCTCCCCTTCCAGATAAACAAACAATGATAATATCATCTTTATTCATTTTTGGAGCTATTTTCATTGCATGTGCTACTGCATGTGAACTTTCAATAGCTGGGATAATTCCTTCCATTCTTGATAAATATTCAAAAGCCTCAACGGCTTCATAATCTGTTATTGGAACATATTCTGCTCTTTTAGAATCTCTTAAATATGCATGTTCCGGTCCAACACCCGGATAATCAAGTCCTGCTGAGACAGAATATACTGGTGCAATTTGACCATAATCCCCTTGGTTGAATATTGATTTCATACCATGAAATATTCCGATTTTACCGTTAGTAAGTGCAGCTGCATTATATGGTGTATCTATTCCTTTTCCACCAGCTTCACACCCTATTAATTTAACATCTTCATCATCAATGAAATTATAAAATGCACCCATTGCATTACTTCCCCCACCAACACATGCAATAACCGCAGTAGGTAGTTTTCCTTCTTTTTCAAGTATCTGTTGTCTTGATTCAAGACTAATTACTCCTTGAAAATCTCTTACAATCATTGGGAATGGATGTGGACCCATAGTTGAACCAATAACATAGTTTGTATCAGCAACTCTTGCAATCCAATCCCTAAATGCATCATTGACTGCGTCTTTTAGGGTTTTTGTTCCTGATTTTACAGAATGTACTTTAGCTCCAAGTAATTCCATGCGATAAACATTTAATGCCTGTCTTTTAGTGTCAACTTCACCCATAAATACTTCACATTCCATATCTAGAAGTGCTGCGGCAGTTGCTGTTGCTACACCATGTTGACCTGCACCAGTTTCTGCAATTACCCTTGTTTTTCCCATTTTTTTAGCAAGTAATACCTGACCTAAAACATTATTAATTTTGTGCGCTCCAGTGTGGTTTAAATCTTCCCTTTTAAGATAAATTTTAGCCCCACCAAGATCTTGCGTCATTCTTTTTGCATGATAAAGTAATGATGGTCTTCCAGCATATTCGGCTAAAAGTGTGTTTAATTCTTTGATGAATTCTTCATCATTAATATAATGATTATATTGCTCTTCCAAATAGAGCAATTCATTCATTAATGTTTCTGAAATGTACTGCCCACCATATTCTCCATATCTTCCGTTATTCATCTAAAGCCTCCATGACTTTTTTTATTTTATTTTCATCTTTAAAACCGTTAGTTTCAACACTGCTGCTTAAATCAATAGCATAAGGGTTAAACTCCTTAATTGCCTGAGGTATATTATCCTGATTTAAACCTCCGGCAAGAAAAAATTTTTTATTTAAATTTTTACTAATTAGACGCCAGTCAAAGGTTTTTCCACTACCTTTACCACTATCAAAAAGCAAATAATCCGCAAGAGAATCATCATATTTTGACAAATCCACATTATCGGATATTTCAATTGCATTAATTATTATCAGTTTATTATTTGTTTTATCTTTTAAACATTTAATATAATCTTCATTTTCCAAACCGTGAAGTTGTGCAATTTCAATTATATCATCATTAAATAATCTTAAAATTTCATCAATATCCGCATCTACAAACACACCAACAGCGATTATTGAAGAATCTAAATTTTTTTTCATTTCGCAAGCTAGATTATAATCAACTTTTCTTTTACTATCAGCAAATACAAATCCAATATAATCTGGTTTATATTTATTTACAATTTCAATGTCTTTTAATCTTTTAAGCCCACATATTTTTATTTTAGCCATTTTTCAACTCCAAAATCATAGCTTTTTTATCCCCACTTTTCATTAAAGTTTCACCAATTAAAACAGCATCAACATTATTTTCTTTTAATCTGGCAACATCTTCTTTAGTTCTAATACCACTTTCTGATATGAAAATAATATCTTCACCAACACATCTACGTAAATCAATACTATTTTCAATATTTACACTAAAATCATTTAAGTCCCTATTATTAACACCAATAATCTCAGCACCGACAATTAATGCTTTTCTTATTTCATCAACATCATGAGCTTCAACAATAGCTGATAAACCTAAAGACCTTGCTAAATCCAAATAACTTTTAAGCTGAACAATATCTAAAATAGATACGATTAATAAAACTGCTGATGCTCCAAGTAACTTTGCCTGCCAAATCATATACTCATCAACAACAAAATCTTTTCTTAAAACAGGAATTGAAACATTTTGAGCAATTTCTTTTAAATAATCATCAGACCCTTTAAAAAAATAAGGCTCAGTTAAAACAGATATTGCGCTAGCACCTGCACCTTCATAATCTTTTGCAATTTGAATATAATCAAAATCCTCACAGATAAGACCCTTTGACGGGGATGCTTTTTTAACTTCAGCAATAATGGATATATCATCATCCATTAAAGCCTTTTTAAATAAAAATTCCTCCCCAGATTCTAAAGCGGAAACTTCATTTTTAATATCATCAAGTGATTTAATAGATTTATATTCTAAAACTCTTTGTTTTGTTTTTTCAACGATTTCATCCAACATAATAATCAGCTATTTGTAAATTCTATAAATTTTTCAAGTTGTTTTAGTGCTTTACCTGAATCAATGATTTCTTCAGCTAATTTAACTCCATCATTAATTGATTCAACTTCGCCTGCAACATATAAACCTGCAGCAGAGTTTAAAATAACAGCATTTCTTTTAGGTCCTTTTTTACCTTTTAAAATGTCTAAAGTAATTTGAGCATTTTCTTTTGGATTTCCACCAACTAAATCTTTTTTATCACATTTTTCAAATCCAAAATCTTCTGGTGAAATTTCATATTCTTTAATATTGCCGTCAATAAGTTCACAAACTTTAGTTTTATCACTAGCTGATATTTCATCCATTCCATCCATTCCAAAAACAGATACTGCTGATTTAACACCCAAATTATTTAAAACTTCTGCAAGAGATTTTACTAATTCTTCTTCATAAACTCCTAAAACCTGCATAGTTGCACCAGCAGGATTAGTTAAAGGCCCTAAAATATTAAAAATAGTTCTTATAGCAAGTTCTCCCCTAACATTTGCAACATATTTCATAGCTATGTGATAATTTTGAGCAAATAAAAAACACAGATTTATTTCTTTTAAACATTTAATGCTTTTTTCCGGTTCAATTTGGATATTAACACCTAAAGCTTCTAAAACATCAGCTGCTCCACATTTACTTGATGCTGAGCGATTACCGTGTTTGGCAACTGGAACACCTGCAGCAGATATTACTATTGAAGATGTTGTTGAAATATTAAACGTGTTAGAACCATCACCCCCAGTTCCAACAATTTCTAATGCTTCAACATCATTTAATAGCCTTACACAATGGCTTCTCATTGCCTCCGCCGAAGCCGTAATTTCATCAATAGTCTCACCCTTCATCGCCATAGCAGTTAAATAAGAACTCATTTGAATTTCTGAAGCATATCCACCCATAATTTCATCCATAGTTTTGTATGCTTCAGTGTATGTTAAATCAATTCCTTTAGTAACTTTTAAAATTGCTTCCTTAATCATAATATTCCATCCATGAAATTTTTAATTATAGTTAATCCATCCGGTGTTAATATTGACTCGGGATGAAATTGAAGCCCATAAACATTATATTTTTTATGTTTTACCGCCATAATTTCCCCATCATCTAAAGATTTGGACAATACTTCTAATTCATCAGGTAATGTATTTTCATTTAAACTTAATGAATGATAACGACCAACACTAATCTGTGAGCCCAAATTATTAAAAATCAAATCATCATTTAGAGATATAATTGATGATTTGCCATGCATTAATCTTTTTGAATAAGAAATTTCACCGCCAAAAGTAGCACATATAGATTGATGACCCAAACAAACCCCCAATATTGGAATTTTATCAAAAAATTCTTTAACAAGACTTATACATATTCCTGCATCTTGAGGTTTACCCGGTCCGGGAGATAAAATAATTGCTTCAGGATTTAACTTTTTAATTTCATCAATTGTTATTTTATCATTTCTTGAAACTTGAATATCAAATGAAACTTCACCTATTAACTGATATAAATTATATGAAAAACTATCATAATTATCTATTAAAAGAATCATGCTAAGCCCCCATCAGCCATCTTTAATGCATTAATCACTGCAGCAGCTTTATTTAAGCATTCATCAAATTCTTTATCCGGAACACTATCTGCAACTATTCCTGCGCCTGAACGAATGAAAACTTTATTATTGCGTGCAAAAGCAATTCTAATTGAAATACAGGTATCTAAGTTTCCACTTAAATCAACATATCCAATAGCTCCACCATAAATTCCTCTTTTATTGTCTTCTAATTCATTTATAATTTCACAGGCCCTTATTTTTGGAGCTCCAGATAAAGTTCCTGCAGGTAAAATCGAATCAATTGCAACAAGTGAATCTAAATTGCTCCTTAAAACTCCACTAACAGTTGAACCGATATGCATTACATGAGAAAACCTCTCAACAGATAAATATTTATCAACAGATACTGATCCAATTTCAGATATTCGTCCAATATCATTACGTCCCAAATCCACCAGCATATTATGTTCAGCCAATTCTTTTTCATCGGCCAATAATTCTTTTTCTAAAGCTAAATCTTCTTCATCATTTTTTCCACGAGGTCTAGTTCCTGCGAGTGGAAATGTATAAAGATTTCTATCTGTTAATTTAACTAATGTTTCAGGAGATGCTCCAGCTATTTCAATATCATCACTTGAAAAATAAAACATGTAAGGTGAAGGATTTGATGTTCTTAAAACTCTGTAAGTATCAAATAAGCTTCCTTCAATTTCTGCTTCAATTCTATTAGATAGTACAATTTGGAAAATATCCCCCTCTTTAATATAATGTTTTGCTTTATCAACCATTTCACAATATTTTTCGCGGGAAAAAACTGGTTTAAAATCTGATTTTAACTTTAAATGATTAATTTTTGCTTTTTTACCGTTTTTAATTAAATTTGCAATGTGTTTAAGCTCTTCACAAGCCTTTTTGTAATTATTCTCCAAATCATCAGTTTTCATATTAATAATGATTATTATTTTTTGGCGGAAATTATCAAATGCGATTACTTTATCAAAAAGCATTAAATCAATGTCTTTAAATTTGTCTTGGTTTTCGGCATCTAATTTCAGAGAACTTTCACTGTATTTAATATAGTCATATGCGAAATATCCTACAAACCCTCCAGTAAATGGAGGTAAATTATCTAATTTTGGAGATTTATTTTTATTTATTAAATCTTTAATAATTTCAGAAGGATTTGAAGTTTCAATTGTTATTTCATCATCATTTAATTTATTAAATTCCATGTCACCTTTTATATTAACAATACCGTCCTGACATGTGAATTCTAAAAGTGGGTCAAATCCTAAAAAGCTATATCTTCCCCATTTTTGAGAATCTTCTACACTTTCCAACATGTAACAATGTCTACTAATAGCTTTTAAAATTCTTAATACTTCTATAGGAGTTGCAATATCTGAAAATAATTCATATGAAACTGGGATACGTTTAAACTCCTTATTTTTTCCTATTTTTATTATTTCATCTAAACTTGGGGAAAACACATTATCACGATTAATTTATTTATATAATTAATTTAAGATAATGTACTATTTAAAACCTTGTAGTCATTATTTGTACATTATTGTTAAAAAAAGATAATTACCTCATCTTATCCTGTTCACGATTAAATTCAATTACTATCTTTTTAATTTCTCTAGATTCTAAATATGGAAGATTATCAGTTAATTCTTTTTCTAAATCTTTATTTAACTGGATTCTTTTTTTAACATATTCATCCCCATCCAAATCCTTAATATATTGCTTATTTAAATTCGAATATTTTGAAATTAACGGTTGTATAATAGTATTAACATCAGTATTTAATTTTTCATTGATTTTTCTCATTTTAATAACCTGTTCTAAAAATCCAACCAAAACCATAAAAAATCCCAAAACAGTTACAGTTAAAGCCGGAACCAAATAAGACTTGTTATCAAAAAAATACAATGAAACACCAACACCAACAATAATCAATACAATTCCAATTTTCCTAATATCCATACTAATCCCCAATTAATTCTCAATATGTTTCCATTCGATTTGAATCGATGTAAATATCAAATAAAATGACACAATAGCTAAAATTGAAAACAATATAATAACTCCCCAATTTGTAAAAATTAACATACCAGTATCGAAGAAATAAAGTATTTCGGCAAGTATATTATTTAAAAAATGTGTGAAAATACATGTTAGAATATTATTTGTCTTAAGATATATTATACACATACATATTCCAAACACACAAGCAGAAATTATATTACCATAATTATGAAGTAATCCAAATAAAATTGAAGAAATAATAATTGCAAATGCAGTAGGTACAAACAATTTAAGCCTATTTAAAATAACTCCCCTAAACAATAGTTCTTCACAAATTGGAGAAATAAAAATTGTAAACAACATCCCCCCAACTCCCACAAATGAATTAACAACATTCGGGAATAAAACTAATGTAAATAAACTACTTAAGCCCGGAATATTATCAACTAAGAAAATAGAAACATACAGCATCCCATATGAGAAAAATACATTAACTAAAACAATTAAAACAAGAAACTTAATCGAGATTTTTGAAAAAATATTTTTAAAATCCTTCTTAAATTCCGGACCAAAATACCTTAATCTATAAATAAAATAAAAAACAAGACCCACATATAACCATTGCTGATCTATATTAAAGCCAAAAATACTAGATAAAATAATTAATCCTTCTAATGCAAGAATAATCAATAAAACATCAGTAATTCTGATTTCAAGACTATCATTTAAAGAAGACATATATAATAATATATTAAACTTATATTATAAAAAATATTTGAAAAAAAATAAAAGGAAATCAAACCCCCATACTATAAATTAAGCCAGAACATCTACTTTGAAACAATGCTAAAAATGGAAACACAATAAATCCAAAAACAAAATTCATTATAATAGTTCCCAATAAAGATATAGTAAAAAGTGCACCTGAACCAATAGGAGTAAATGCAATTTCAAGACCAACAAACAATAACAATAATAATACGAATACAAGCACATTAATAACAAATATGAATAATACGATACCAATACAAGCTAAAACCTACTTAAAAGCATTAAATGATTTTATAACCCCCACAAATCTCATAAATATTGAATGCCTATTTCAAAGAATCATTATTTGTCGCCATAGATGAATTGCAATAAATAATATTAAAAAAAGAATAGAAAATAATATGAAACCTATTACAACACCTAAAAAGAAATTTCCTTTAAATGAAAAAACCATAATAGGCATTATTAGATAAAAAACTTGCTCTATGAGAAACTTAAGACCATCAATAAAACATTCTTTTCCAATTATCAAAATCTGGAGGTGTATCCCCACCATTTATCATACTTTCAGTTGATTATTTATAGTCCATTACTTAATGTTTTTACCATTTTGTAATATTATTCTTGGGCTATTATTCTCTTGTGAGTAATAAGGTTTACCAAGCTATCCCTCGT
>CACZPT010000034.1 GCA_902783085.1 uncultured Methanobrevibacter sp. | reverse complement strand
TACCTGGAATTATGGAGGAATTTGACCGTTCAATTCATAAGGAAATAGATTATAATAATGAATTCATGAATATGCAACGTATTGAATTAAACTTTGAAGATAATCCTGATATACATATTCCAGCCACATATTCCAAGTATTGTTCATCAAAAGTCTTAACAATGGAATTTATAGCTGGTGCAAAATTAAATGATGTATATGAAAGCGACAGTGAAGAATTTGATAAAAAACTTTTAGCGAAAAATATTATTGATTCTTATCTTCAACAGCTATTTATAGATGGTTTCTTCCATGGAGACCCTCATCCTGGAAATATAATGATTTTAGAAAATAATGTTGTTTGTTATCTTGATTTGGGTATGATGGGATTCTTTGATGAAGAATTCAAAAAGAATCTTTCTGAATTAATGATATTATTTGTTGACCAGGATGTTGATGGGTTAATAAATCAATTAATGTATATGGATATTTTAGATTATGACATAGATACAAGAACTCTAAAAAGAGATTTGAACGATTTATTCGGAAGATATTTCGGTGTTGAACTTAATCGTTTCAACGGGGTTTTAGAAGAACTACTTAATCTTATGCAGGAATATGGTGTTATTCTTCCAAATGAATTTGTTACAATGGCAAGAGGATTATCGATGGTTGAAGCCATTGCACAGAATTTGGATCCTGAAATTGATGTTTTCGCATCAATCAAACCAATTGCCAAACAAATTGCCAAACAAAGAATTAGTCCTAAACGTTATTTAAAAAATAAGAAAAGTAATCTGATTTTATATGAACATATGCTTCAATCTTTACCAAAACTTCTTATAAGACTATTCACAAGATTGAAAATGAAGAATTACGACTTAAATTTGAAATCGATATTACTGATAAAGTTTCAATAATTGCATTAGTATCTGCACTCATAATTGGTTCTTCTGTTGTTTCTTTTGGACCTAGGGTATTTGATATGCCTTTGATTTCTTTAATTGGTTATATATTGGCCATAATTTTAAGTGTTATTGGTATTAGAAAATTTGTTTTAAAATAAATTGGATTTGGAAGAATTTTTTTTCTTATCCATAATTATTTTTACTTTCTTTTATAATAAAAAATTAAATTGTGCATGTTGGATGATTGGAATGGATAATAAGGATTCTTTAGATGGAAAAGATATTGACGAACTTTTAAAGTTAAAAAATGAAATCAATGAAAAAATCGAATTTTTAAATGAAAATGCTAGTTCTAAAACCATTAATAAAGTTAATAAGCATAAATCTAAAATTAAAAACCGAACAAATTTTTCCGATAATATTGAAGATGATTTTTCTCATATGAATACAAGACAACAGAAAAAAAACAATCAAAAGACTTAATTTTTTCAATAAGGGATTGAATATTTTTAATAAGTTTATTAAGGCTTTTCAATCAGATGTTGGCATAAATCCTGGAAGACTCATGGCATTAAGCGATGGTATTTTTTCAATAGTCATGACTCTACTTATTTTTGGCATGACATTGCCTGAAATGGAATTATTAACTGCGGGGGATTTTTTAGCATTTATCCAATCAATGCTTCCAAATATTGGTGTAACTCTTGTTAGTTTCATTCTTCTTGCTTCATTTTGGATTTATCATCATCAATTTTTTAAGTTAAAATCTCTTAACATGCCTTTGTTGTGGTTAAATATTCTTGTTTTAGCAAGCTTATCATTCATTCCATTTACAACTACTATAATAGGTACGTATTCAAAATTTTTCTTGGCTAATTTTTTGTTTGGTTTAAATATTCTATTAATTTTAGTGTTATTCATAGTAATGTTCAAATATGCTGATAAAATGAACTTTTTAAAAAGTGAACTAACAGCTGATGAAAGAAAATATACGTATCATACTTTTTATATGATAATGGGATTGACAGTTGCTGTTAATCTTTTGGATTTTAATGTTTCACTAAATTTTATATATCTTTTCTTTCTTGTTCCAATAATTAGTATAATTCGTGATACTAGATTTAAACTGAAACATGTGGAATTGTAAAACATTATTTGTATGCGGGGATTTAATCATAAAATATCTTCTAAACATATGTTTAAATAATTGTTAGGATAAAACAGTATATAATTAACTGTTTTAACTTTAAAATGGGTTGATTAAAGAACTTTATTAAAAATCAATTGGTATATATGGAGTAATACTTTTATTCGGCTCAATATATATGGTTAATTATTGTTTTTGATAAAAAGGATGAGTATTCTTAAATTTGGCGAAACTTTTATTTTGGGTGGTATATTATGGGAAATGATGAAAAAAAGTTGCAAGAAAACGTTTTGATGAAATTATGGGTGTTGCAAAAAGACACCATTTAGCAAAATTATTATCCAAAAAGGGTGATGATGATGATTTTGAAGTCTCAGATTTGAGATATGCAATGGAGGAATTGGGTTCTGCATTCATTAAATTGGGTCAACTATTAGCTACAAGACCGGATTTGGTGGGTAATGAAATTGCCGATGATTTAAAATTGCTTAGAGATAATACTCCGGTAACACCTTTTGATGAAATAAAAAAAGTTATTGAAGGCGAACTTGGAAAACCGTTAGATGAGGTATATTCAGAATTTAATGAAGAACCTTTGGGTTCCGCATCAATCGGTCAAGTTTATAAAGCTACATTAAAGGAAAAAGACATGGAAGTTGCAGTTAAAGTTCAAAAACCAGGTATTTATGATATTATTGTGCCTGATGTAAAAATTTTAAACAAGTTGGCTGAAACTGTTGACAAACATATTTCTAAATCAAAAACATATAATTTACCTGCAATGGCTAAGGAATTTGAAAGATCTATTTTTAAAGAACTTAATTATATGGAAGAAGTTAGAAATATTAATAAAATAACAAACAACTTTAAAAATGTCGATTACATTAAAATACCTGATGTTTATCCGGAATATTGTACTTCTAAACTTATAAATATGGAACTTATCGATGGATATGAAGTACCTGATTTATATGATAATAAAATTGAAGGTATTGATAATTACAGCAATAGCTCAATATGGAACTCAATCCTATTTAAAACAAGTTTTAATTGATGGATTTTTCCATGCAGACCCGCACCCATGTAATCTATTCGTAACTCGTGATGCAAAACTTTGTTATATTGATTTTGGAATGATGGGTGTGGTGAATGATGAGTTCAGGTCTAACTTCGCTCAATTAGTATTGCTTTTATTGGATGGAAATTCACATCATTTAATCAATCAATTACTTTATATGAAAATCATCACTCCAGAACAGAACACTGATGAATTTAAAGAAGATGTTGATGATTTATTAAACACATACATTGGTGTTGATATGGATCAGATGGATGGTATATTTGATGATTTGATGAATGTGATGATTAGTCATAATATAATTCTTCCAAGAGAATTTGTAATGATTGGAAGAGGAATACTGCTCATTGAAGAGGCAGGAAACAAATTAGATCCTCACTTTAATCTCACAGGTGAACTTGAAAAATTCGCTAAAGACATGATTAAAACAAAAATTTGAACCTGGAAACCTTGTTGGTGGTGGATTTAACTATATTGTAGAAATTGAACACTTATTAAAAGATTTACCTGACAGAATTAACAGTACTCTTGATAAAGTTGAAAAGGGTGAATTAGAATTAAATATGAATCATACGGGTTTGGATGATTTAAAAAATCAATTATCTATATCCTTAATTGTTGCTGCTTTCCTTGTAGGTTCATCTATTGCAATTTTAGCAGATAAGGGTCCGAAAATTTGGGATATTTCTGCTATTGGATTTATAGGATTTCTGTTCAGTGCAATTTTCGGAGCTTTTTTAGTTATAAAATATGTTCGTGATTAACTCGAATTAAATCTAAAAAAGACATTAACAATGTTTTATTTTATTTTATTAACTGTAGTTGGTGTATTTAAGTAAATTGTGGGATTCAAGGAAAATTATGTTCTGGCGAGATGTTATTTTTAACATGAATGGTGTAATGTATTGGGGACTTTCTTTGTGATGCTATTGCTTGTTTGAACATTAACTTGGATGTTGGCAAATACCTTATTATTTCAAGGTATATATAATGCAGGTATTGGAAATAGTATATTGTAACAGTATTGGGGGAAGTTAACACATAACTTCTCACTTTTTTTAATTTTAAGAGGAAAACACATAACTCCATACTTGTCTAATTTAATTCTTTTATTAATTTTATAAGTTTTACAGTTTTTTTTTTAAAAAATGAGTGTTGGCAGAAATTATTTAATTTTGAACATTTTTCATTTCTCCTTTTTTAAAAAATTTTCTCACATCAATGATATGAACCTTA
>CACZPT010000033.1 GCA_902783085.1 uncultured Methanobrevibacter sp. | reverse complement strand
TCAAAAGAAAATCTTCATGAAAAATTCAATCCAAATTTTTCAAAAAATGCCTCCGGAAACCCGGTGTTTGTTTTGCTGTTTGTTTTAGTTGCGTTGCCGTTATTTAGAAGAAAATAATTGAAGTTTTTTCAATATGGGGAGTGTGAAGCAAAATTTTATTTTTCATTGATTTGACTTAATTTTTAACAATTAATTCCTATTTCTTATTTTACTTAATTATCATTCTTTGCTATTCATCCAATGATTTTCCATCACAACAAATAATACTATTTTTTTAGATAATGACAATAATAGTTTAATCTCCAATTATGAATTTAATTCAATGAAAAATAATATATAATAATTTATATTTAAAATTACATATCTATAATTACCTATATAATTTGAATAGTTTATTATATCCAATAAAACATCAAAACAAGAAATTAAATAATTTTGCTATCACTCTGTTATGGTAGTTATTTACTATTACTACATTATTTTTACGTGTTAATGTCAATATTGCTTTTTAAAAAAGCCAAATTTTATATTGCATGGTGATTATAGTTATACTCATGGTTTTAGAAGTTTTTATCAGCAGTAATCAAGACGAATTTTCCGAAGAAAGGAAATTTCTTCATGAGAAAATTAATAATGATTCATATTTCAGTAGAAATGTCAGATTATTTGTTTTCGAAATAGATGGGGCTAAAACTGAAGCTGCTAATGAGGTGTTTTTAAATAAAGTTGAGGAATCCAACATTTACATTGGACTAATTGGTCAAAATTATGGAAACATCTATGATGATGGCGTTTCAGCAACTGAATATGAATACAACACTTTCATAGCTGATAAGCATGATGCATATTTTTTTGTTAAAGAATGCAAAACAAGAGATGAAGGTAACACAAGATTTTTAAAAAGAATTGAAAATGTAACTAAATATAATCCTTTCAAAACCAAAGAAGAATTACTGGATGCAGTTAAAAAATGTCTGCAGGATGCAATTGATAAAAGATTAACCCGTGTTGCATATGATGAGCAGATGCTTTACAACTCTTCAATTGAAGATGTTGATGATGAGGCTGTTGAACTCTATCTGGATGTGGTTGAAGATAATATTAGGGGTTTATTTGGAAAAAGGGACCTGGATAAAATCTTGGATTATATTGGTGCAGGTAAGATTGATAAGAATGGAGTTTTCCATTTCAACAAAGCCGGCGCATTATGTTTTGCAAAGGACATATCAAAATTTGATTTGGAGCATGAAGTGAAAATGGTTAGGTTCAACGGCACTGAAAGGCTTGAAATAATCGACAAACACTTCACTGAAAGCTCATTTTTCAAATTGATAAAGGAATTCGACAGTTTCTTTTCCCAAAATACTAAAATGGGTGGAATCGTAACTGGAATGAAAAGAACACCAATTCCAGAATATCCAATAAAAGCCGTAAGGGAAGCATTCATCAATGCAATTGCCCATAGGGATTACACATTAAAAGGAAACTGCATAACATTTTACATTTATGATGACAGAATAGAGATAATAAGTCCTGGAAAACTACCCTATCCTATGAAAATTGAAGATTTGGGAGTTCACGAAAACCCAATACACAGAAACAAAAACATATGTAAAGTTTTTCAAACAACAGAATATATGGAACACATTGGAACAGGCATTACTCGTATGAGAAATGAAATGAAAAAAAGCAATCTTCCAGAACCAGAATTTGAAAACGGATTTTACTTTAAAGTACTTTTAAGAGGACCAAACGGTAAATTGATACTTCCACAAAATGCAACTGCAAAAGACTTTGAAGAGTTTAACCTTAAAGACAGGCAAATTGATGCATTGCTTAAGATGAAAAATGAAGATGCACAATTTACATATGAATCTTACGCAAATCAACATGATATTTCTAAATCTACTGCAAAACGTGATTTAAATATGATGTTTGATAAGAATTTAATTAGGAGAGTTACTATTAAACAAACTTATTACTTTTTTGTTTAATGGGTGGTGAGTCACTATTTTCATGGGGCGGTCCATAATTTGACCAAAAAATGAACCACCCAAAATAAATAAAATAATGATTAAAGTAAATAAAAATATTATCTTAAATGCTATAATTATCATATCTAAATTTAATTTAATTTATAGTTTCATAAAAAATTTTGAAAATGGACCGCTAAATACTAGATTTAAATTATTTATTTTTAAAACAAAGGACTAATAAAAGTTTTTCATTATTTTCTAATTTTATATCTCTGAAAATTGTTGAGTTTATTTATATACTGAACTACTAAAATGGACCGCTACTTTCACAAAAATATTTTTCACTACAATTGAGGGAGTGCCAGATTATTTAATCTCTTGTTGATGTTTTATTGGATATAATAATTTATTTAAATTAAATATATGTAATTATAGATATGTAATTTTAAATATAAATCATTATATATTATTTTTCCTTGAATTAAATGCATAATTGGTGATTAAACTATATTGCCATTATCTAAAAAAATAGTATTATTTGTTGTGATGGAAAATCGTTGGATGAATAGGCAGGGATGAAAATTAAGTAAAATAAGAAATGGGAATTAATTGTTAAAAATTAAGTCAAACTAATAAAAAATAAAATTTTACCATACACTCGTGGAAAAAAATAAATTATTTAATTCATGATGATTAAAAAGTATAATTAATGAAAGAAGTACAAAAAACCTTTAGGTCAATTGTTGAAAAC
>CACZPT010000032.1 GCA_902783085.1 uncultured Methanobrevibacter sp. | reverse complement strand
CTTGTATTTTATCTTTCTTTTTAGAAATATATTCCTCTGATTCTTTATCATTAAAATTATAAGTAGATTGCCTTGATAAATTCAAACCATATGCTTCATTTAAGAATTTAGTAGCATTTGCATAGGATATATGTTCTTTAGAATATAAATTCATAGTTATAACTCGAATATTCTCAGTATAATTACATCCTTTTTTAACAATAGATTCTAAAGGAGTTATAATAGTTTTATTGCATTCTGGGCAAATATATCGATATTTAAAAATGGGATATTTCTTATCCATATCCCAATTTATCAAATCATGTTTGTGAAGCTTACTTCCACATTCACAGACAGGATCACTCATTTCATAAATAATCTTAATGTCTGAAGGTTCAATATGATAAAATAAGATGGCAATTTCTTTAGGGGCAAAATCCTTCAATAAAACAGCATTTTCACAAAAAGTAACGATATCATTAAATACTAATTCAGACTTAAACATAAATGTAGAGGTGTTATTTTGAGTCATATATAAATATATGCCTCTACAAACTATTTAAATCTTTTTAAATTAATTATAAAACATTATTAATGCCTTAATTTTAATAAATTAATATATGTTATCCTATCATTGTTTAAGTTGATTTAATGTTTTTAATATAAAATTAAAGTGCTTTAAGAATTTTACATTCATGAGCATAAACTATTTAAATTATTATGTATAATATTCATTTAATAAAACATTAGATGATTATAATTCATTGTTTTTTCTTCATTAAATCTAAAAATTTTTTATATTTGATTTAAGGCATTTAAATTGATATTAAATTGTTTTTAAGTTGTTAAAACCCACAAAATTTTTTACATACCCTAATATTTCGTCTAATATTCAATTCTTTGTTATAATCTAATGCTTTTGAACGATATCACAAAAACTATTTGTATTAGGTTTAGATAAAATAATATAGAGAGTTAAAAAGTATGTGATAATTAAGATGTTATATACTTTATAACCTTATCTTTTTTAGAAATAGCTTCATCACAAGCTTTTTGAACTTTTTGTTTCATTATTTCAAAGTCTTCTGGTGTTGTTTCACCAACTAACTTTTTAATTTTAGTGTATGCAGCTTCTCTAAATAAAGGAACAAGTTTTTCAGTTGATGAATCCTCTTTAATTAAGATTGGTTCACCACTATCGATGACTTTTCCAATCTCAGAAATTCTAACACCCTCATTTGATACAGCTTTTTTAACATCATCTGCAATTTCTGGAGGTACAACTAACATTAATGAATCAGTTGAAACGCCTAATGGGTCGATATTTAAAGTTTCAAGCATGTTTAATACATTTGGAGCAACCATGTTCCTTATTTCTTCTTCATAAAATTCTAGACCTACACCAGTAGTGTTAGATATTTCATGTGCATCTCCTCTAAGACCTCCGTTAGTTACATCAGTCATTGCATGAATATCCTTAACTAAATCTGCTTCAAATAATGCATGTGATGCTTGAACAAAATTAACGTTCATTGTATCCCATACAACATCAAAAAATCCATTGTATAATGCTGTGGTTGTGATTGTTCCTCCACCAGATCCTTCTGTTAAAAGAATTACATCATCTTTATTAGCACCTTTTCGAGCGGTTGGAGGGTAATCTGAAACACCAACACTTCCAACAGCAGAAACAAACCTATCACCTAAAACCATGTCTCCGCCAACACGCAAAGTACTTCCAGCAACAATAGGAACATCTACAAGCTCAGATACTGCTGCAACACCTGCTGTAAAATCAAATATTTTACCAACATCCCCATCATCTGCAAGATGAACATCACTTAAAATAGCTACCGGATCTGCACCCATTACACAAACATCTCTTAAAGTAGCCCTTGTAACATGAAAACCTCCCAAAAATGGATATTCACTTAATCTAGAGTGTATTCCATCAACTGCTGTGGTAATATAAACATCGTCATTTTTAACTTTTGAACTTACAACACCGCCATCATCTTGTTCAGATGGATTAACTAAAGATGCTGTGTTAGTTGATGCTACAATATCTGCTATTCTTCTGTGAACAAAGAAATCACCTGCTCCACGTGAACCAACACCCATTTCACCCATTCCAACTCCAGATTCTGTGATTGCAGCTATTTCTTTTAAAAATTCATCATCACTTTCATTTAATTTTAAAGTTGTTGAAACTTCGTCAATAACTGCTTCAGCCATTTTAATTGCATTTTCTCCATTGATTTGTTTATAATCCATTATTCTTTCAGCTAAAAGTAGAGATAAATCTTCATAATCATAATCATCAATTCTTGCCCTTACAAAACCTTCAATATCCATTTAAATTACTCCTTAATATTTACAAAATTTTTTAATATTTTTAAACCTGCTTTCCCGCTTTTTTCAGGATGGAATTGTGTTGAAAAAAGATTATTCTGGCTTAATGATGCTACAACATCAATTCCATAATTACAAGTCCCAGACACGATTTCTTCATTATCTGGAATTACATGGTAAGAATGAACAAAATAAAAGTATTGTTTATCAATTCCTTCAAGAATTGGGGAATTTCTAACAATGTTTAATTGATTCCAACCCATATGTGGGATTTTAACACCCTCTGGCAGGTATTCGCAGTGCCCATTAAATAAATTTAGCCCATTAACACCTGGACTTTCAGCACTACCATCCATAAGTACTTGTTGGCCTAAACAAATTCCTAAAAATGGTTTATCATCGGCTACATGCTCTGTTATAACACCTCTGAATTCTTCTAAGTTTTTCATTGAAGAACCGAATGCTCCAACACCAGGTAAAACCAAGTGTGTAGCATCACTAATAAGCTCTACGTCATTTGTAATTTGAAAATCTTGACCTATTTTCTTAAAGCCATTAGAAATACTTTTTAAGTTTCCGCTTTTATAATCAATAATAGTTATCATAATTTTACACCCAATCAATAGCTGATCTAATCATTCCACCAAAATCTGAAAATACTATTTTGTCTGTTCCCAATGTTTTTGAATGTGCATCAAGTTCGGCTACAACATGACTAAAACCAAGATTTTTCAAAGGTTCTACTAAACGAGGTCCGTCTGTAACTGCAACGGACTCCACATCAAACTCTTCAATTGGAAATGCATGAGGAACACCAAAAACAACTATTAAATCTAAATCTTTATCGGAAAGATATTCGGCTGCTTTACTAGCAGTTATTGGATATTCATCAAGACCGCCACTAATAAAGTCAATATCTATCCCTAATTCTTTTTTAATATTAGTTGCATGATTTCTAATTCTTTCAAGACCAATATTTTCATCCAAATTAGCTACAATAATTGGTTTGTTATCAGGATTAATGTCTTTATAGTTAAAATTAATAATATCAGCGAATAAATATGTAGTTTCTTTTTTAGCATTTAAAACAAAAGCAACTTTTTTATTATCTTTTAAAGCTTTAACAACTGTTTTTGCAACATTTTCTTTTGAATCTCCAAAGTTAGGTCTGATATATTTGCCTTGTGCCATGCCACGAGTTTTTTCAACTTCTGTTGCCTTTTCAAGCATTTTAATTTGTCTATCTGCTTCTGATCTTGGTATTACACCTGATTCAACAGCCGCATCAAGTACCATAATCGCCCCAACAGTATTATCACCTTCACCAGAACCTCCATGAGATTCAACAGGTATTACCGTACAATCCAGATTCGCATTAGCTATTGCTTCTTTTAAATCTTCACCTATAATCATACTTGCACATGTACCAACAACACCCATTAATTTTGGATAGAACATGTCATAAGCTTTAATTAAAGTATCTTCTAATTTTTCTGAAGCACCTAAAATAAAATCATTTTCAGCCATAGCTGTTGTGAGAACTCTAACCCCATCACTTTCTAAAAGTCTAGCTGTCCTAAAACAACAACCATTAGGCCCATGCATAATAATAACATCTACATTCATATCTCTCAATGTATAAAGAGATGCTGCAATTGGACTTGGTCTTGGATGCATATTAATTTCACCTATAAAAATTTAACAAATAATTATTTAAAATTCCTAGTTAATAAAATTATATAATTTAACAATAGGAGATTGTATTAATGAAACTTGATGAAAATGTATTAGAAGAAAAAATCAGAGAATATAGGAAATCTAAAAGCTGTTCTGAATCAACATTAATGGGCCTTTGTGAAACTAGCGGTTTGTCAATTACTAAAGATGAAATGATAAAATTAGCCTGTGGATTTGCAGGTGGAATGGGCGGAACATTTGATGAAGGAACCTGTGGAGCAGTAACCGGCGCATTAATGGCCAATGGATTAATTTTAGATGACATCAGCACCATAAAATCAAATGCAAAAGAAATATTTAATGCATTTAAAGATGAATATGGAACTGTACGATGTGATAAAATAACAAATCATGGAAAAGATAAATCTCCATGCGTTGATTGTTGTGTATTCATTGCAAATAAAGTTGCTGATTTCTTAGATGAATAATAATCTCAAAATAAACTAAAACATGGTCTGCAAAATGATTAACAATAAATTTTTGATTGTTTTTCAATATATTAAGATAACCATTTTGAAAGTTTTATTTTGATTTTTAAGTATTTAAATAATTTATCGTATTTGTAAATTTGTTAGTTGGTAATTTGATTTTTTGAATTTTTCACAGGAAAATTTTAATTTTGTTGTTTTTGCGAAAATTTTTT
>CACZPT010000031.1 GCA_902783085.1 uncultured Methanobrevibacter sp. | reverse complement strand
TTGCAACATTAACAGCTAAAGTTAAAGCAATATTACTTTTACCGGAACTTGGAGGGCCAAAAATTTGGGTGATTGTGCCTTTTTCAACAATTCGTCCATTTTCAACAACATATATTTTATCTACATTCTTAACTGTGGATAATCTATGTGCAATCATGATTACTGTTTTATCTTTTGTAATTTCAGAAATTGCCTTTTGAATCATATATTCATTTTCCGGGTCTGCCAGAGCAGTAGCTTCATCTAAAATAATAATTGGAGCATCTTTAAGTATTGCTCTTGCAAGTGCTATTCTTTGCTGCTGGCCACCTGAAAGATATGTTCCTTCAGTTCCAATTACAGTATCAATTCCTTCCGGAAGCTCATCGATGATATCATCACATTGAGCTAAATTCAATGCTTTTTTAACATCTTCTCTTGAGGCTCCTTTACGGCCAATAGCTACATTATTATAAATTGAATCTTTAAATAAAGTGGTATTCTGGAATACAAATGAAATGTTTTTCATTAAATCCTTTGTTGAAATATCTCTTACATCAACATCCCCCACTTTTATTGAACCTTCATCGACATCCCAGAATCTTGGTATCAATGATGCTATAGTTGTTTTACCGCTACCGGATGGTCCGACTAATGCAACAGTTTCATTTTCATCGATTTGTAAATTAACATCATTTAATATATGTTCATCACCAGCAGTTTTTTCATAGTCAAAATAGACTCCATCAAATTCAATTGAATGGTTTTTAGGTTTTTGAGGATTATCTGCTTCAACTAAAGGTTTTTCATTTAAGATTTTTTCAATACCTTCCAAAGCATGACTTGCCAACATCCAATCTTGTGAAACTGACATTATCTTATTCATCATTACGGCACAGATTGGTGTGAAGATTACATAAAACATGAAATCTGCTAAGAATTTTTTATCGACTAGAGATCCTGCAAGCAATATTCCTGCAGGAATCAACAGAGCAAAAAATCCATTAATAGATACTGTAAATGCAGTCATTGGAAGCTGAGTAGACAATGAGTAGTTAGCTGAGAATTTTGCATAATTCTTGATTGCATCAATAAAGTTTTTAAATGAATAAACACTTTGTTGGAATGCTTTTGTGACTGGAATTCCCCTAACATATTCTACTGCTTCACCATTCATTTTTTCAAGATATGTTTGATATTGAACCATGATATTTTTAGATTCAGAAGAAAACATCGGATACATAAATATAAAACATAAAACAATTGGAATCATACATATTAAGCCTAAAAGCCAATCAAAACTGAATAATAATATTAAAAATGCTATTGGAGTTACAACAGCTCCAGTTAGGTCAAATAATTGATGGGCTAAAAATGTTTCGGTTTTTGTAGTACTAAAGTCTATTACTTTTCTAAGCCCGCCACTAGTATTATTTGAAAAATATCCTAGTGGCAGTTTAAGTAAATGATTTATAGCTGCATCTTTCATGTTTTTTTCATTTTTAAATGCAGATAAATGTGTGCCCATTAAACCGAAAAAGTTTAAAACAATTCCTGCAATTGCAAATGCAAATGCATTAAAAGCATATGTATTCAGGTTTTGTGCCTAACTGAAGTTTGGAGCAACAGTCAAAAGTGCATTGACAACATCCCATATGTATATAAATGGCAATAATAAACATATTACACTTAAAGCAGATAATATCATGCCTAAGATTGATAAATATTTATAATTACCCGAATAATTCAATAATCGTATAAATTTATTTTTATTTTGAGTATTTGACATAATAAACTCCTTATAATTTAATTTAGGTATACCTAAAAATTTAAAATAGTTCTAAAAGGACATCCCCCTTAAAATATCTTAAAAATAAATAAAAGAAAAATTTTAAAAGCATTTCTAAAAAAATAATTAAATATACCTTATTTCAATAATTAACTATTTCTAAAATAAGTATATATAGTTATTTGAACTAAAAAGACAAAAAATATACCAAAAAGACAAAAATTATTTTTTATACTCAGAAGGTGTGCAACCAACATACCCCTTAAATGCCTGACTAAATTTTGAAGGTGAAGAATACCCCACTTTTTTAGATATTTCCAAAATAGATAACTGACCTTCTTCTATCAACCGACAAGCATAATCAAGTTTATACTCTTTTCTCCATTTAAAAATAGGTTTTCGATAAACCCCTTTAAAACAGTTCTTCAAAGTTGTTTTACTTACAGAATATTTATTAGCCAACTCATCAATTGTAATTTTACTTTCCAAATCCTTAATCAAATCATCTTTAACATTTTCCACCACATTAACATGTTTTTTAGAAAGAGAAAATGATTCAATTTTGGATTCACTAGCTATTGATACAAACAACAATAATTCCAAAGATTTTAATTTAAAATAAGACTCTTTAATCCGCTCATCGACACAATATAATTCACCAATTACATGATCAATTTTTTCATTTGTCCTAACTAACCTATAACCCTTAGATTTTTCTAAACTTTCATACAGTCCAATTAAATCAAAATCAGGAATGAACTCTTTTATAGGTTCATTTGCAACATCAACATCAATGAAAATCTCCAAACCTTCATAATAACCTAAAGGAAAATCAGAAATTGTTTTAGTTAAATCATAAATACTAACACACAAATCCCCCTTTCCAAAATAAACAATTTTATCATCATTCAACGCATATGAATATCTTCCATTAGCACAATGGTTGATTTGAAGCAATCAAGAAGGAAGATTATCTTCAAAAAAAACATTATCAATATTGTCAATATTAATGTCCATAAAAGCAATGATAATTCCATCAAATAATGAATAAGTTTCAATTTTTCCATATTTAACATCTTTTCCTAACAAAATAGTCTTTTTAGAACCATCACCAACAATTGAAAATTCAGATTTTAAAACCCTATCAAACATTACATAAAGATTTTCATTCATATGCTTAAATATGAAATCAATTTTATTTAAATTATTAAATTTGGCCATATTAAATTAATAGCTTCATATGATTTTGTTTAAAATAAAAACAATTTTACGAAGTAACTACAATTTAAATGAATAAAATTGATAAAAGATTGGCATGAAAATTTTCAAATTAAAAAAATAACTAAATTAATTTTTGTTGCAAATCAATATAACTGGACTCTGAACTTCATTTGCACCATCACTCCATTAATTCAATTAAAAGAGTGAAATTTTGGATTGAAGCTTGAAATTCATTTTAACCTACGACACTATAATTTACATAACCTGATTTATCATTAGTAATGTTATTGGACAGTTATTCTCTTGTTAATATAATGTTTTATTAAGCTATCCCTCGTTGACCTATGAGTTCATTAATAACCCTGTGCACAATATATTTAAAAATAAATGGAGAATTTGATAATCATTAGTGTTTTTAAAAAACTCAAACATTCAAACAAAACATGAAAAAACTTTTAAAAAAGGATATAATAAGAATTTTGAGGGTGTAAAAAATTTAACTGATAATTTGATTTTTATTTATTGTATATAAGTTGTTATTATCTTTATTTTACTTATTTCATGATATTT
>CACZPT010000030.1 GCA_902783085.1 uncultured Methanobrevibacter sp. | reverse complement strand
ATTTGTAAATCCAATAATAGATAAAATACAAGAGAATTAATAAAAAACAAAGAAATTATCAAACTAGAGAATTATGGCGAATCCTCTTAAAGAAATATTTAATTATTTCTTAATGGAGAATTATTATGAAATATAAAAGTATTTTTGCATTTTTGGCAGTTTTATTAATAGCTGTGAGTGTAGCATCAGTTTATGCTGAATCTGTAAATCTCGGACCTTTTAATTTCGATGTTCCTGATGATTTTAAAGTTACAAAAACTAATGAAACTACTATTGTTTTAGAACATGATCATGAACAAATTATTGTAACAAATGAAATTGTTGGTCAGGATGCGGTTAATTCTTATTTAGAAGGTCAAGGTTTCTTCACTGGTCAAAGTACACATGGTACTACACGTGTTGATGGTACTGGTCCTACCGGAACTTATGAATATGATTCTACTACATATTCTAAGAATCATGGATATGATATTGCTTATTTCTTAAATAGGGACGGTAATACTGTCACTGTTATTGGAATTGATAATGATTTTGATAATGATGGCGGTGATAGTGAACCAGACGATTTAACTAATGCTGTTGGAGATGTTGTTAAATATATTATGCTTAAAAAATAAATTTATAATTTATTTTTTCTTTTTTTTATTGGATAATTTTTGTAAAATGTTTCAATAGTGATTTTGCGGATTTTTATTATAAATATTTGATTTGTCAGATTTAAAATCTTTTTAAAGGAATATTTTTTATTGTGAACTGTATCATGTTTAACTATTAAAATAGTTCATGTTTGTTTAAATAATAATTAAGGTAGATATAACCAATCATACAACCAACTTGCATTCCTACAACCAAAGCAATAAATGTTTCTCATTATTTTAAGCTCAAATATGCTATATTTATATATTAAATTAAATAAATCTACAACTCATATAATATATGGAGGTTTTTTTATTGAAATTTTATAAAATGTCGATATTTATTGCATTAATATTTATTTTATCTATCAGTGCAGTTTCAGCTGAAGATTTAAACTCAACTGAACAATTAAGTGTTGACAATGATAATCAAGTAAGTGTATCATATGGTTCATTTCATGATTTACTTGATGAATTAAATAATAGTACTTCAGAAGAAGTTAATCTAACGAATGATTATTCTTTTAATAGTTTGACTGACCAAGGTTTGGAACAGGGGATTATAATAGAAAATTCTTCATTCATTATAAATGGTAATAACCATTTCATTGATTGTGCTGGTCAAGCTAGATTATTTAAATTAGGTGAAAATTCAAGTGTAATACTTAAAGATATTACCATCAAAAATGGAATAAATTCTCTTTTAGTAGTTAATAATGCTACATTGATTACAAATAATGTTGTATTTGAGAATAATACTGCAGGAGATATGGGTGGTGCAGTTTATATAACCAATGATGGTAATTATATAAGTAGAGATGATAAATTTATAAATAATTATGCTCCAAAGGGTTCTGCAATTGATATGGATGGAGCAAATTTAATTCAAGTTATTAATGGAACTTTTGTAAATAAAGATGTAATTAATTGGGCTTTAATTTATGGAGACGGAAATTTTTATATTGTAAATACCACATTTAGCAATTTAAGCTCTAACTACTCTACAGTATTACATTCAGTAGGTGGTGCAGGTGTAATTGAAAACTGTGTATTTGATGATTTATATGCGCATCAAACTGCAGGAGCAGTATCTGTTAAAGAAATTTGGGGACGTATTGTAATAAAGAATTGTAGCTTTACAAATGTTGGCTCTGAAAGAAACGGCGGAGCATTTTATGCAGATATACTTGGTGAAAAGGGTCAAGCAAATGGTACTGTGATGATTTTAAACTCACAATTTGAAAATTGTTCATCTGAGTTCGGTGGAGCATTTGTCCAACTTGGTGGAAATTTATATATCAATAATACAAGCTTTACTTCAAATGAAGCATTTTTTAATGGTGGAGCTATTTATTTATCATATGTTAATGAGAGTGTAATTGAAAATTCAAATTTCACTTCAAATTGTGGATTAGAACCTGAGTTTTCAAATGGTGGAGCAATTTATGTGGATATGAGTGATTTAATATTAATGTCCAATATTATTGAAAATAATGTTGCTAATATAGGTTCTTCCATATATGCTTATGATTCATCAATCAACTCATCAAAGAGCTATTATAATAATCCTAATGATGGCCATGTTAGTATTCTTTTAGGATTCAGTAGATTTGTATCAATAACTGGAGATGAATTCAATAATGATACTTTCAAATATGAAGAAGATTATAATTTAACAATTCAAACTAGTCCAGTACATATAACACTAATTAATGGTACATACCCATATGCTGAGTTACCTGTTTCATTCGATTTAAGAGATTATAATTGGACTTCACCAGTTAGAAATCAAGGTAATATGGGATCATGTTGGACATTTGGTAATATTGGTGCATTAGAATCTGCATTACTAAGATATGCGAATATTACTGCAGATTTTTCTGAAAATAATATGCAAAATACAATGCTTAAATATTCAAAATATGGATCAACATTTATATGTGAAGGCGGAACTCCATATGATGCAGTAGCTTATTTATCAAACTGGCTTGGAGTTTCACCTTCTGTTTATGATACCTATGATCAACTTGGAAAAATATCTCAATTAATAGAAACACCTGAAGATATCCGTGTATACGATGTATTAGTGATTCCTAAGAATTCCAGTATTGATTTGATTAAAGAAGGTATAATAAACTATGGTGCTTTAGCTATTAGTTATCGTGCTGAACATACACAAGCATATTTCAACACAAATACTTCTGCCCAATATTATTATGGTAATCAGTCATCAAACCATAGGGTTTGTGTTGTAGGATGGGACGATAACTACTCCAGAGATAATTTTGTAACTCCACCACCAGGTGACGGTGCATTTATCATTAAAAACAGTTGGGGAACCGACTGGGGTGATAAAGGTTATTTCTATATCTCATACTATGATACCTCTTTAGCACGAGATGCAGATACAGTAGGTTATATTATAAGAAATAATATCACTTATAATATGAATTATCAAAATGATATGGGTGGAGAATTAATTCTTAATAATAGTATTACATTGTATAAAACTAAATTCATTGCTGAAAAAGATGATTTAATAGCTGCTATTGGAACTTACATGCCCGCTGATTCAAAATATCAGCTTTGGATATATTTAAATGGAGTTGAACTATATAATCAAAATGGTACTTCTGATTTCAATGGATATGCTACAATCCCATTAGATTTATACATCCAAATCAAAAAAGGAGATGAATTTGAAGTAGTATTTAATAATACTCTTTTACCGTTAGTTGTTGCTTTAAGAGCACATACTAAAGATAACACTTCATTTTATTATTATAATGGAAAATGGAATGATTTAAATGATGGTGGAGATGCTGCAGTTATCCTAAAAGCTTTAACTGTTGAAGATTTAAATATCACTGAAAATCTTATTAGCATTTATGACGGCAATAAAACCCCATTTACTGCAACAGTTAATCCTTATGAGAATGTAACCTTTGAATTCAATGGTACTAATCAAACTATAACTGCAGATGCAAAGGGTGAAGCTACAATCTATCTTGATTTAAAATCAGGTTTCTATGGAATAGTAACCTATTATAACAATATGGCTATTTTAAATGCAATTACAATATTGGAAGATATTGTTATTAACGTAGAAAACATAACTAAGTTTGTAGGTAGTCCGGATAGGTTTGTTTTCAATGTAACTGATACTGCAGGTAATCCAATTGCTAATCAAAGTGTTGTAATCAAATTAAACGGTAAAGAATATAATAGAACTACTGATGAAAATGGTGTTGCAGGAATGAATATTAATTTAGGTCCTGGTGAATACGAAGCTACCGTAATAGTAAACAGTACAATTGCAGATGCTACTATTACTGTTTTAACAACTGTTAACGGTACTAATGTTACTAAAATATTCAAAAACGGTACTCAATACTATGCGACATTTGTTGACACAAAGGGTGATTTTCTAGCTGACGGTACGGAAGTTACATTCAACATCAATGGAGTAATGTATAAACGTAAAGTTAGTGGAGATAAAGGTTTAGCAAGATTAAACATTAACTTAAACCCTGGTGAATACATTTTAACTGCAATCAATCCAATTACTAATGAAATGTCATCAAATCTTATTACAGTTCTTTCACAAATTACTGAAAATAAAGATTTGGTAAAATACTTCAGAAATGACTCACAATACAGAGTCAAAGTATTGGACAGCCAAGGAAAAGCAGTTGGCGCAAACAAAACAGTAGTATTCAACATTAATGGTGTAATGTATGAAAGATCAACTGATGCAGAAGGTTATGCTCAGTTAAAAATTAACTTAAATCCAGGTACATACACTATTACTGCAATGTATGGTGATTCAATGGTTTCAAATGAAATTACTGTTTTACCAATAATTACTGCAAATAACTTGACTAAAAAATACGGAACCTCAGATCAGTTTAAAGCTAATTTAGTTGACGGTCAGGGTAATCCAAATGCCGGTCAAAACGTTACATTCAACATCAACGGTGTATTCTATAAAAGATTAACTGACGGTAATGGTACTGCTGCATTAAATATTAATTTAATGCCTGATGTCTACATTATAACTTCAAGTTATGGTGCTGCTTCAACAGGAAACACAGTAACCGTTATCGAATAAGTAAATGATTAAATCATTTACTCCTTTTTTTATTTTTTTAAACTTATTTAACCATATACTATAACATATTGATAGATATGCAATATTAGTTAAATATCAAGGTCAAAAAATAGGTTATGTTCCATGTGCCGATAATAAAGTATTGGCTAATTTATTTGATGCTGGAAAAGAGATATATGGTATAATTCTTGATTTAAACAATGATAATGTAAATGATAAAATCTATAATGCTGGTTCTGTTAAATTTAAAATTTTTTTAAAGGAATATTAACTTTATATAGGGTGCTAGATTTATGTAAATAAATCTAGTTCGGATTGGACTTTTTTTTTTAGTTATGAGTGTTGTCTGAGTATCAGTTTTTTCGCCCACTTCTTGATTTTCATTTGTTTCTTGATTTTCATTAGATTTTT
>CACZPT010000029.1 GCA_902783085.1 uncultured Methanobrevibacter sp. | reverse complement strand
CCTTTGAAACGTGATTTCCTTCTTCCACCACGTCTTACTCTGGTTCTTACTAAAACGAAACCTTTTTTAGCTCTGTAACCTAAACTTCTGGCCCTGTCTAATCTGGTAGGTCTTTCGATTCTTTGTACTACTTTTTGACGTCTCCATTTTGGAGCTCTTTCCCACATGAGTTCACGTACATATGACTCACTAGGATTTTTCCAAGCATCTCTAATATATTTATACATAAATTTTCACCTTTTTTGTTCAGCTTTAAAGCCACATCCAATGGGAACCCGTCCCAAAAAAAGTATGTATCACTAATATTTTAGCGATAAATAAATATTTGTTTTAACTATTTATAAAGATATCGTTTATAGAAATAGCAATAATCAAGAAAAATATATATTTTTCAATACATATAATACTTTTTAGAGAGTAGAAAATATGATAATGCCAAATGAAATAAATCCAAAATTACTTGCACCCTGCGGTATTAACTGTATTAGTTGTGAAAAATATCAAAATCCCTGTGTTGGTTGTTTAATAGGTGACGATGGTAAAAGTAAAGCCAGTTTGAAATGCAAAATTAAAACTTGTTTTGATAAGAAAAAATTTAGCTATTGTGGACGATGCAGTGAATTTCCATGTCCATTGATGAAAAGACATTCCAAAAAATATATTAAAAGATTTGATTTGAATACATTAAATAATGCTAAAAGAATTAAAACAATGGGTATTGGTAAAATAATGATGATAGATAAAAAAGATTGGACTTGTCCGGAATGTGGTGGAATAATCCATTTTCAAACAAAAATATGTAGTGAATGTGCTTTTAAAAAAGAATGAAAAAATATAAATATAAAATATAACAATAGTTTTATTGTAAAACAATAATGATAGTTATAGTTTTCATAATGGCTAGAAATAGTCTATTACTCACCCATTTTCATATGAATTGATTGATGTGGGTTTTAAAGCCTACATAATCAATCAATTAGTTAATTTTTTTAGATATCACAAAAAAACAATATATAACCATGCCAAATATTATATAATAATCCAATTACAAACAGCAGATTTATATAACTCACCAAATTATCAAATAAACTGAAATGCAAAATAGTCAAAATGAAAAATTGTTAAAATATTTTTACAGAATATAAAAAAAGTTAAGTAGCTATGAAGCTACTAAGAAATATAAAATTGAAGTAATTGCCGGAACTGTTAAATTATCAATTCCACCATAACTAATAGCTTCACAGACAGTTGCAACAGCAGAAATACCTAAAATTGCAAATAAATTAAATTCAGGCATAGAATATCCGATTGTAGTGAAAACCATCCATACAAATACACTCATTACAGATGTTACAACAAACATTGTAAGTGAACCTTCAAGTGTTTTTTGACCGCCAAATACAAAATATTTAACTCTACCAAATTTTTGACCGATTAATGCTGCAAATCCATCACCATAAACCATTGGTACTATTGCTAGAGCAACAATCCATAGGTAATTTGTAAATACTGCTATTAAAACTGTCCAAATACCTGCATAGAAGAATAAACCTAAAGCATGACCTGATTCAGTCACACTATTTTCTATGTTGATTGGTGAATATTCTGTTAGGAAAAATAATGCAATTGTAATCGGCAATGTTAAAAACCAAACCATAACCCAAGGATCTGAGAAAAATGGCATGGCAAATATCATATTACCTACCATAATATGTAAAAATTTACGTGAAACTTCAGGTCTTGTTTTTAAAACCGATTCAGCTATAACAAAAATAGCTGCAACATAAATATATACAATAATTAATGCAATTATGTCAGTGAATATCATTCCTTATCATACTCCCCATATTCACATCCCGCATTTTCCATTTTCACATGATCAATTAAAGTACCCTTCTTTTTAAATAATTTAATTTCACCCCAACCATTTCCACCATTCCATAGACGGTTATGGAGTTTTTTACCATCCGGCGCTTCATAATTAATTAACATCATTTCATCACGTTTACAATGAAGTACCATTTCAATACGTGAATTCTTATTAGATGCATTTACATGCCAAGTATGAATATCTTTACCTTCTTCAAAGTCAAATTGAATTTTAACTAAATTCCAAAATCTTGCAAAGTTATATTCATACATTTTACCTTCATAGTAAAATCCAATAAGTAATTTACGTGGAATTTCAATTCCAAAAGCTTTTGGTCTTCCACCACCTGCTTCAAAAGCAGAATTATTTAATTTTTTACCTGTTTTTAAACTAGTTAAATTACAGGATGAAATCCAAAGCCAAGGACTTGTAAAATCCCCACCCCAATTTTTATCAGCATACCCATAAGATTTTTCAGGAATAACTTCATATTCCACCCCATCAAGCCGAATAGTTCCACCATATAGGGTTTTAATTCCTTCAGCATGCCAGAACATTTCAAATGAGTTGAGTTTTCTGAATAATTTACTTGCACCATAACCAACATTAAAAGTGATTTGTTTATCAATATCCAAATCCCATTTCATATCTCCAGCATCACACATGTATTCTGGATGATTTTTTGCTTCTTCAGGAGTTACTTTACAAAAACCTTTCATATGAGTTTCAGTTAATGTACATTCTCCCACACGAATGTCCAATTTATCATCTGGACAATGAAAATCTTTCATTGAGTAAAAATTATGTATTTGTTTAGGATTTTTACCCCATGTTCCAACTTTCATCATGAAATAAGATGGTCTTTTCCCTAATTTTTTATTTTCTGGGTCTTGACCCAATGTAGGTTCATCTTCAGCTAATGCTGGATTACAAACAAAATATTCAATAAAAAAAGGTTTTGGTTCTCCAGTTTCCTTATTATAAGCAGTTAAAGAATGCCACCACCAGTCATAACCTTTCTTTGCTAGTGGACCTTTAAGCATGTAATAGTTCCTCTTCAAATCACTTTTATTCATAATAACCCCCCAAAGAGATAATGTTAAATTTATAAAAGATATAATAAATAAGTTACCATTTAAATGCGGCTTTGTCATTTTGTTAGTTGGGATTTTATGTTTTTCATCCAGCCATTTTTTCTGTTGCATATCTGATTAAATACTCCTTTTTCTG
>CACZPT010000028.1 GCA_902783085.1 uncultured Methanobrevibacter sp. | reverse complement strand
TTTAAAAACTAATCCTGGAAACTGTTCACGATTAAAATTAACCCCTTCTAAAGCTTGAGATACTTCAGTGAGAACTATATCTTTACCAATGCTTGCAGAAGCCACAATGTTTTCTATTTTAATATCAACATCGGTCAATTTAAAACCCCCAATTATAATTTTAAAAGTAGTAAGTAAAAATTCAGAAAACAAAAAAAAATAAATTAAATTTTTACTAATAAAATATTTTATTTAAATAGTATATAAACTTATGTTTATTTAAATATATATTATGAAAAATAAAGTTTTCATTAAATTTTAAAATAATCAGCTATAAAGAGATACAATATGATAGAAGTTGAAGTTAAAGCAAAAATTGAAAATTTCGATGCCATGGAAAAAAAGTTAGAAAATCTTGGTGCTGTAAAAAGTAAAAAAGAATTTCAAGAAGATATTTATTTTAACAGTCCAATTGTGGATTTCAAAAAAAGTGATGAAGCTTTAAGAATAAGAACTACTGTTGAAAATAACCTGGAACATATATTTATAACATATAAAGGTCCAAAAATAGATTCTAAAAGTAAAACACGAAAAGAAATTGAAATTAGCATCGAAGATAGTAAAAAATGCAGTGAAATATTTGAAAATCTTGGATTTAAAAAAGTAAGAGCCGTTAGAAAAAATAGGCAGTATTATACATATAAAAATTTTGAAATTAGTTTAGATGATGTTGAAGGTTTAAAACCACATATGGAAATAGAAATTGCATTAGATGACGGAAAAGATTATATTGAAGCTCAAAATAAAATATTTGAATTATTTAAGAAATTAGGTATAGAAGATGGATTTGTAAGAACATCATATTTAGAATTATTAGAAAAATTATATTAATCTTAAGGAAAGATAATAATTAATAATAATTATTATAGAAGTGAGATAATTGCAATATTATATTAGTCATTATAATAAAGAATCTGAATTAAAGTTTCCAAAAGACATTACAATTTATGATACTACATTAAGAGATGGCGAACAAACCCCAGGAGTATGTTTTGATATCAAAGAAAAGTTAGAAATAGCAAGAAAGCTTGATCAATTTAAAATAAATCAAATTGAAGCAGGTTTTCCGATTGTGTCTGAAAGGGAAAGAGAATCTGTAAAATTAATTGCAAACGAAGGATTAAATGCTAAAATTCTTGCACTAACTAGAACAAAACCTAAAGATATTGATGCAGCTCTGGATTGTGATGCAGATGGGATAATAACATTTATTGGAACATCCGATATCCATTTAGATCATAAAATGCATATTGGACGTCAAGATGCAATAAATTTATCTGAAAAAGCAATTGATTATGCTAAAGATCATGGACTATTTGTAGCATTTTCAGCAGAAGATGCAACTAGAACGGATCTTGATTTTTTAAAAAGAATTTACAGTAAAGCTCAAGAATGTGGTGCGGATAGAGTCCATATTGCTGATACAACGGGAGCTATTAGTCCACAAGGTATTGAATATCTTGTAAAAGAACTTATAAAAGATATTGATATTGATATAGCACTTCACTGTCACAATGACTTTGGTTTAGCAGTCGTCAATTCAATTACAGGCCTTTTAGCTGGAGCAAAAGCTATTTCAACCACAGTTAATGGAATTGGTGAGAGAGCAGGGAATGCATCCTTAGAAGAGCTAATTATGGCTTTAAAAATATTATATGGTAAAGATTTAGGATTTAAAACCAAGTATATTAAAGAATTATCCGATATTGTATCAAAAGCCAGTGGATTAGAAGTACCATATAATAAGCCTGTAGTAGGCAATAATATATTTAGACACGAATCTGGGATACATGTAGATGCAGTTATAGAAGAACCACTTTGTTATGAACCATATATTCCTGAATTAGTAGGTCAAAAAAGACAACTCGTTTTAGGAAAACATTCTGGATGCAGAGCAGTAAGAGCAAAATTAAACGAATGTGAATTAGAAGTTAGTGATGATGAACTTATTGAAATTGTAAAACGAGTTAAAAAAAGCAGAGAAGAAGGAAAATACATTAACGATCAGGTGTTTAGAGAAATCGTTAAAAGTACAAAAAGGTAGATAGTGTGAATATTACTGAAAAAATATTATCTTCTAAAGCAGATCATGAAGTAACCCCCGGAGAAATCATAGAAATACCTGTGGATCTTGCAATGTCTCACGATGGAACATCACCCCCAGCCATTAAGACTTTTGAAAAAGTAGCTGATAAAGTATGGGATAGTGATAAAATAGCAATTATTTTTGATCACAATATTCCTGCAAATACAATAGGATCTGCAGAATTCCAAAAGGTTTGTAGAGACTTCATTAAAAAACAAAATATTTCAAAAAATTATATACATGGTGAAGGAATCTGCCATCAAGTAGTTCCTGAAATGGGATTAGTTGAACCCGGAAAAGTAATTGTCGGAGCAGATTCACATACATGCACTTATGGAGCATTTGGCGCATTTTCAACAGGAATGGGTGCAACTGACTTAGCTATGGTTTGGGCAACAGGAAAAACATGGTTTATGGTCCCGCATGCAATAAAAATGGAAATCACAGGCGATTTAAATCCATATATAACTCCCAAAGACATTATATTAAATATAATTGGAAAAGTCGGAATCGCAGGAGCAACCTATAAAACTGCCGAATTTTGCGGTTCAACTATTGAAAACATGGACGTTGAAGGAAGAGCAACAATGTGTAATATGGCTATTGAAATGGGTGCTAAAAATGGTATAATGGAACCCAACAAGCAAGTAATAAATTATATTTGTAAAAAAACTTCTAAAAAAGAAAATGAACTGAGTATTTACAAATCAGATGATGATGCTATTTATGAAAAAGAAATGCATTTTGATATTAGTGATATGGAACCCCAAATAGCTTGCCCAAATGATGTAGATAATGTTAAAAACATTTCCAAAGTTGAAGGAACCGCAATTGACCAATGTTTGATTGGTTCATGCACTAATGGAAGATTATCTGATTTAAAAGATGCTTATGAAATTTTAAAAGGTAAAGAAATTAATAATGATGTTAGATTATTAATATTGCCTGCATCTCGTGAAATATACAGACAAGCTATGAATTTAGGATATATTGAAACTTTTATTGATGCCGGAGCAATAATTTGTAATCCTGGATGTGGACCATGTCTTGGTGGACATATGGGAGTTTTATCAGAAGGCGAAGTTTGTATTTCTACAACCAATAGGAATTTCAAGGGCAGAATGGGTGATCCAAACTCATCAGTTTATCTTGCTAATTCAAAAGTGGTTGCGGCATCTGCAATTGAAGGAACAATTATAAATCCAAAAGATTTGATGTGAAAAAATGACAATGAATAAAAATGAAGCCAATAAAAGGCTTATTGAAAAAATAAATGCTGTTGAAGATCCATACCCTAAAAACTTTTCAAATACACAAAAAATACTTTTAACTACAGACGGGTCCATCACTGCAATTTTAGATGTCCTGTACGGTAAAATTACTTTATCAACAATTGAACAACATTTTGAAAATGCAACTGAAAAAACCGCAAAACTAGTTAATTGTGAAGTTGGGGATTTGATTAATTTTAGAGAAGTTATAATGCATAAAGACGATGAAAATCTAATATATGCAATATCACATATTCCATTAAAAAGATTAACTGATGAAATTTGCTGTGATTTAGTAAGAGCAGATATTCCAATTGGAAGAATTCTAAAAAACTATAATATCGAATCAAGAAGAGAAATTAATAATATACACATTGAAAAACCAAATGAAACATTAAAAGAATTATTTAATACAGATGAAGACATGCTTGCAAGAGATTATGTAATCATACATAACAATGAAATTTTAATGTGGATTAAAGAGGTATTTCCAGTTAGTAAATTTACAAATATTTAGGTGTTTAAAATGGGTGTTAAACTAAAAGATATAATTGAACCTAAAAAAATAGATTTTAAAGATTTAGAAGGAAGAGCTGTTTCTATTGATGCATTTAATACCCTATATCAATTTTTATCAACAATAAGACAAAGAGACGGACAACCATTGTGTGATGAACATGGGAATATTACCTCCCATTTAAGTGGAATATTATATAGAAACTCATCAATGGTTGAAAAAGGGATTAAACCAATCTATGTCTTTGACGGTAAAGCGCCTGAACTTAAAAGTGACACTCAAGCTAAAAGAAGAGAAGTGAGAGATGAAGCAGAAAAAATATACAAAGATGCATTAGCCAAAGGAGATACTGAAAAAGCACGAAAATATGCCATGAGATCCTCAAAATTATCTCCCGAAATTATTAAATCATCTAAAAAATTATTAACATTAATGGGAATACCATATATTGAAGCTAAAGGCGAAGGAGAAGCACAAGCAGCCTATTTAGTTGAAAAAGGAGATGCTTATGCGGTAGCCTCACAAGATTATGATTGTTTATTATTCGGAGCAAAAAGAGTTGTAAGAAACCTTGCAGTTAATTCCAATCTTGGAAATCTTGAATTTTATGAACTAAGACATGTTTTACATGAATTAGACATAACCCGTGAAGAGTTAATTGATATGGGAATATTAATTGGAACTGATTTTTCTAAAGGATTAAAAGGTGTTGGTGCAAAAACTGCATTAAAACTAGCTAAAAAAGGCCAACTCAAAGAAAAAATAGGTGAACTTCAAAAAGAAAGTGACCATGATCTTAACGAAGTTAAAGAAATATTTTTAAACCATAATGTTAATACTGACTATGACATTAAATGGAACACTCCAGATAAGGAAGGTCTTGTCGAATTTTTATGTTATGAACATGGATTTTCAGAAAATAGAGTCGTAAAAGCATCCGATAAACTTAAAAATTTAAGTTCAACACAAGGAAGCCTTGATGCATGGTTCTAATATGGTGGAAAATCTTCACCAAATACTTTACTTGCATATTTCATAGCTAGATTAACTTGATTTTTATATTTTAGCATCATTGCATTTTCAAAATCAATTCTAGTTTCACATTTAGTAATTAATTTAAGTAAATCCATATATCTTTCAATAGCTAATTTTTTATTAAAGTTATATTTATCACAGATTTCAGGCTTTAGTTTTTCAATACATGGAAATTCCAATGTTTTACAAACAGTTTCTGTTGAAAAATAAGTCATTCTAATTAACGGAGAAACTGAAGATACCAAAACATGATTGCCTGCAGGAATTAATGGGGGAACACCAGTTTTTTTAAATCTCTCCAATGAAATTAGTTTATCATAATTATCTAAATTATAACAATGAAGTTCTGTGTAAAAATCCGGTTGAAAATAATTAATTAAATCTAGAATTTTTTGACCTAAATCTGATTCATAAAACTCTTTTTTTAATGTGGAGATATATTGTGTTTTATCAAAATTATAAAAATAAAATTGTCCGCAAGATAAATCTTCGTTTTTAATTGATTTAATAAACTTTATTGAAGTTTTACCTTCATTGCCATGGATTCCACCAAGAAATAATTTGGTTGGACCATTACCATTATCAACATATTTAAAATAAGACATAAAAAAAATAAAAAAAGAAGAAATTATGTTCCTTCTTGCCAATTTGCCATGTAAGCTTTTTGTTTATCAGTTAATGAGTCAATTTCAATACCCATTGCATTTAGTTTTAAACTAGCTACATTATAATCGATTTCGTCTGGAGCTTTAGTTACTCCTACAGGCAAATCATTTTCAAGAATAAATTTTGCAGATAAAGCTTGTACGGCAAAACTCATATCCATAATTTCAGCAGGGTGACCTTGGCCTCTTGCAGCAGATAAATTAACTAAACGACCATCAGCAAGTAAATAAATTTTTCTTCCATCCTTAGTTGTGAATTCTTCAATACTTTCTCTTACTTCTTTAACTTCTGTTGAAATTGCTTCAAGGTCTGGTCTGTTAATCTCTACATTGAAATGACCGGAATTTGCAAGCATACATCCATCTTTCATGTATTTAAAATCATCCCCACAAATAATATCTGCATTTCCAGTTACAGTAACTATTAAATCAGCTTGTTTTACAGCTTCTCTTATGGTCATTACTCTGTAGCCATCCATTCTAGCTTCTAATGCTCTAATTGGATCAACTTCAGTTACAATAACATCTGCTCCAAGTCCTGCAGCCCTAAGTGCAAGGCCTCTTCCACACCAGCCATATCCACAGATTACAACAGTTTTACCTGCAATTACCATATTAGTTGTACCCATTATTGCATCAAAACTTGATTGACCAGTACCATAACGATTATCAAATAAGTATTTAGTGTATGCATCATTTACTGCTACAACCGGGAACTTTAATGCACCATCAGCATGCATTGATTGTAAACGATGTACTCCAGTAGTAGTTTCTTCACATGCTCCTTTAATGTGTTTTAATACATCAGTTCTTTCATTGTGAAGAACCATGATCATATCTGCCCCATCATCAATGATTATATCTGGTTTGTGGTCTAAAACCAGGTTTATAGTTTGGTAGTACTCTTCATCGTCCTGTTCTCTCCAACCATAAATATTTAAACCTAAATCAACACCACCAGCTACTGCATCGTCATGAGTTGAAAGTGGATTACAACCAGTCATTGCAACTTCTGCTCCACCAGCCATCAAAGTTAAACCTAAATTAATAGTTTTAGGTTCTAAATGTAAACATGACCCGATAGTTAAACCTTTAAAAGGTTGAGTTTCTTCGTATTCTTTCTTAATATGTTCTAAAACAGGCATATGTTTTTGAACCCATTCAATTTTTCTTACGCCTTCACTAGCTAAAGACATATCCTTAACTTTACTCATAAAATAATCACCTATATAAATAAATATAATACTATAATAAATTTTATAAAAACATTTATAATAAATTTACTTATTAATATTAATTTAATAAATTTTAAAATATTTAAAAAATATGGTAAAACATTGAAAAAAACATAAGATTTAAATGTAATGAAAAATTAATATATAAATGTTATCATGCCGGGGTGGCTCAGCTGGTTAGAGCGCACGGCTCATAGGGTATAAAAAGCAGTGCTCTGACTAATACCTGGGATACCGTGAGGCCACGGGTTCGAATCCCGTTCCCGGCATC
>CACZPT010000027.1 GCA_902783085.1 uncultured Methanobrevibacter sp. | reverse complement strand
TAAATTCAATAATAGATAAAATACAAGAGAATTAATAAAAAACAAAGAAATTATCAAACTAGAGAATTATGGCGAATCCTCTTAAAATTACCTTCAATGATTGCCAATATAATCTCAATTGTTGCAACATTTGTTCTCACAGCTATTTTTCTTAAAAAATACAAAAGCTAAAAATCATTTTTTTAGTCATTAACAAAATAGGAGTATAATTCATCTTTAACTTGTGAATTAATTTCAAATGTGAAGTTAACAATAGGTTGTTTTTTCTCATTAATTGTTCTGTAAACCTGTTTATATTTGGTAGGTGTTAATTTTCCGATGTAGTAGAACTCTATTCCTTCATCATTATTTTTTTGGATAAATAATTCAATATCTAATCCATTATAATTAATCAGAGGTTCTAATTCTTTTGATGAAGTTTTACGATTGTTTCTACTCATCCATGAGAAAGTATTTTTGTTAATAAAATGATCGTTATAGTTTATAGTTTCTGATATGTTTTCAGATTTATCATAAGTTACAAATATTGGGCAGGTATTATATTTAATTTTATATCCACCAATATTTTGCCCGTTCATGAAATATTTCCAGTTTAAAAGTCTTAAAATATCTTCACGTGAATATTTTTCATATAATTTAAATGGTGTTTTACTTTGATAAACATGTTCATATTTAAAAAATGCATATTTTAAACAATCATTTAAATGTTTTAAAAAAGCGGGGTTTGTTATGGCTTTTTTAAAGATGTTGGAAATTTCAAATTTATAATCTTTATTGTTTTTCAGATTTTTCATAATATTTTCATCATATTTGAAAAATAAATTTTCTGGTCTTTCAACAAGATTTGTTATTGTATTGGCCTGATATCCTTCGCCGTTTTCTTTTTTATAGAATTTAAGGCTTAAAAAATTAATAGCTCCTTTAATGGATTTTATTTGATTTTCCAGTCCATAATTTTCTTTTAGACATTTTTCAATTTGTGTTATTGTGAAATATTCATTGTATTTTAAGCATTCAAGAATTATTAACTCATGTGGGCGAATCCCTTTTATTAATTTTTTAGAAATTAGCTTAAGGGGGTCTAATTCATCACTATCAATTTGTGATTTATAATCATCATCTATTTCTTCTAGAAATGTGTGGTAAGTTGGAAAGTCTTTGTGATTTAGAATCAATTCTGGATTGAATTCTGCGTTAATTGCAAAGTCATATAATGAAGGGACACGACCTAACTTATATTTTAATTGATTATATTTTTCTTTAAACAAAGATTTTCTTGAAAATGATGCATTATTAATTGAATCATATATACGCTTTTGTGAAATTTCATCAAAGTTAATTGAAGAAGCCCCAGGAATAATCTTATTTCCTTCCATTAAATATTTCCTGATTTTATCTTTATCATATGATCTGTCTCCTGAAAGAGCTATCGGAATCATAAAATTATTTTTATAGTTGCCAATAAAATCTAAAATTACAACATATTCCTTATTTTTATACTTCCTTAAACCTCTTCCCAACTGCTGAATAAAAATAATTGGAGATTCAGTAGGCCTAACTAATAATACCTGGTTAATTTCAGGAATATCAACTCCTTCATTAAAAATATCAACAGTAAAAATATATTCTAATTTGTTTGGATTCGAATCATTAGTCAAACGATCAATCGCATCTAAACGTTTTTCTTGTGAATCACCACCAGTTAAAACAATTGAAGGACGACCTCTTTTATTAAATTCCTTTGATAATAATTCAGCTTCTTTTTTACGGGAACAAAATACTAATGCTTTAATTCTATCTCCAGAATAACCATAAAACTCAGATTTTTCAAGTAAATAATCAACACGCTTATTACTAGCTAAATAGTTAAAATCATGAAAATCATCATTAATCTCACCATTTTCAAATTCAACATCACTAATTCCAAAATAATGGAACGGACAAAGTAAATCTTCTTCTAGAGCCTCTTGAAGTCTAATTTCATGAGCAATATTATTGTCAAACAAATCATAGATATTAAATCCATCAGTTCTCTCAGGTGAAGCAGTCATTCCAAGCCAGAATTTAGGTTTAAAATATTGAAAAATCTTTTGATAACTTAAAGCACCAGCTTTATGGACTTCATCAATAATAATATAATCAAAATAATCTTTGTCATAACTTTTGTATACAGAATCTTTAGACATTGTTTGGATTGTTGAGAAAATATAATTTTTATCAAAGTCCTTAGAGTTACCCGACAGCAAACCAAAGGATTCATGATTTTTGAAGACATTTTTATAAGCATTAATGGATTGTTTTGCAATCTGTTCTCTGTGAACTAAAAATAAGAATCTTTTAGGGTTAAAATCTTTCACAGCAAAAGCAGAAGCATAAGTTTTACCAGTACCAGTAGCTGAAACTAAAATAGCTCTGTCTTCGCCCCGTTTTATTAATTTTCTTAAATTATTTAAAAATTCCTCCTGCATTATGTTCGGAGTCAAATCCTTAATATTTTTATTTTTTAACTCATCGGTAATTTTTCTTATCTTTTTAAAGCTCTTATTGTCTTTATAAATTTTTTCATAAGTGGGCAGGATATTTTCAAGGCTATCTGCATTTTCCCATAATTCATTAAACTCTTTTTTAATACTATTTAACATTTCACCTTCATTAAGGGAAGTAAATTCAACATTCCATTCTTTATTGACGGTTAAGGCGTTCATTGTTAAATTAGAACTTCCAATAATGGCTTTATGGGTATCGGCCTTTTTAAAAATATATCCTTTAGTGTGAAAACCTTCATTTTCCTGACTATACATTTTAACTTCAATATTTGAAAATTCCTGAAGTTTTCTTAATGCTTTAGGTTCTGTAAAGTATAAATAATCAGTAGTTAAAATTTTACCTTTAATATTGTTGGTCTCAAGGCGTTTAAACTCTTCAAGTAGGTGCATTAATCCACCCATTGTAATAAAAGCAGAAGACATGATAAATTCATCACATTCATGAAGTTCATCAATAATGGAGTTTATAACCTTATTTTCTTTATTATTGTAAATTAATTTTGGTCGAAAATCACTACTGGAACTAAAACTTTCATTAATAAATGCAGTTTTTGCTCCATTTAAGATTTCATCAATGTTCATTATAATCTACTCATTTTCAAGATGTTTAATTAATTCTTTGAGTTTATCTACTTGAAGTTGAAATTCTTTTTCTCTAGGAGTTCCTTTAGCTTTTTCAAGTTTCACGTTTAGCTCTCTAAGCTTATCTTTTGCTAATTCTAATCTTTTATCTGCCATATTAATCATCCATAGTTTCTTTTAAATAATTAACAGCTTCAATATCTGCAGGAATCCAATTAACATCATCTAATTCATCTTTTGTAAGCCAACGAGCATCATTGTGTTCTAAAAGTTTCGGAGTTCCTTTTTTAATAATTGCTTCAAAACAGCTCATTTTCAAATAAAAAGTAGGATATTGATACTCTAAGTCAATAGCAAATTTAGTGGGTTTAATAGTACAATCAAGTTCTTCTTTAATTTCACGAATAAGCGCATCTTCTTTTGTTTCATTAGATTCTATTTTACCGCCAGGAAACTCCCACATATTAATAAATTCGCCATATCCTCTCTTAGTTGCAAGGATTTTATTATCTTTTTTAATAATGGCTGCAACAACATTTAAAGTTTTCATAAAATAACTCCTTTGATTTAATATTTAGCAGCTTTCATTATAAAATTTGTTTATTAATGGAATCAAAAATATTATTAATTATTTTAAATAAATAATTTAATGTCTATATTAGACAATGGTGATTATTTATGAATTTAGACAAACAAAAAGAAGCAATTTCTAAAAAAATTGATGACAGTAAAGATAGTTTTAAAGTTAAAGCAGATGAAAAAAAAGTAAAATTAGAAGAGAAAAAAGCAAAAGCTAAAATTAACTCTGAAGAAAGAAAATTAAGAATAAAACAAGCATACAATGATAAAAAATTAACAGCTCATATTGAAAAAGCTATTAATAAAATCAGTAAAATTGAAGATAATGCTGATGCAGATATTATTAAATTATTAGATGCTGTTGATTTAGAAATTGAAGATGGTGAAAAACCTATCGAACTTATTTTATTTAAAGCAACAAATAAATTAGAAGAAATTTTATTAAATGCTCAATATAAAATGCAAAAAACTAAAAATGTTTTAATCGAAAATCTTGAAAAAGATATTGAAAAAGCAATCGAATTAGCTTCTATTGAAGAAGATATTTCAGATGTTAAAGATGAAATGGATGAAGTATTAGTTATTTTAAATGATAAAGTTGAAATTGAAAAAGAAACTTTAAATTTAAAATCCAAAGATGACTAATTTTTCATTTTTTTTAAG
>CACZPT010000026.1 GCA_902783085.1 uncultured Methanobrevibacter sp. | reverse complement strand
GGTTCCGACGAGATTCGAACTCGTGATCCCCTCCTTGTAAGGGAGGTATCATACCACTAGACCACGGAACCAACAATATATATTATGGTGTTGATATTATATAAGTGTTTCGTATTTCGGCTCTTTCAAAAACTTTGTTGATTTTTAAAATCAAGGTTTTGATTTTCATTCCAAAAAACTTTTTAAAAGATTTACAAACATTTTTCAAACTTCCCATATAATCAGAAATTAAATGCTCCGAATCACTTTTCAATTCTTTCGTAAAATTACTATTTCTATCAACAAGACTTACAAAATTCGTTTTAAAGGTTTTACTACAACGTTTACAAATATAGCACTGAACTTTAATCATAGTTTTAGCTATTTCTTAAATACCAATCTTCTACCAGTAAACCCATATTTAACAACACGACAAATTTCACAATGTTGACATCTAGCTAAACTCATTTCAAAATAAGAAATATCCTTTTAAAACTTAAATCAAAATATTTCAAAGCCTTTTGACAAGATTTAAAAATTTTCACAAAAACGAGGATTTGAAGAGCAAATCCATCATCAAAATCACAAATATAAAATTGTTTAACATCTAAAAACACTATTTAAAGTAATTTTTTGATTTAGAATTATAAACAATTTTCTTCAATTCTTTATTAAATTTAACTATTTTTAAATATAGATTTAAAAATTCAAAACTAACCCTCATCAAAAAATTTCAAATCAACAAATTTTTTGAAAGAGTCAATTTAGTGTAATCATAAATTTATTATATCATGTTTAACATAATGAGTTTACATGAGTAATTCATTTTTAAAAAGATTTAAAAAAAGTAAAGAGGTTGAGCCTGTTATAGAACAGGAAGCTCCTGTTTGGGAAGATAGGATTTTCTGGGTAGAAACTTTACAAAAAATTGCTGGCCCTGTTTTAAATAATCTTAGTAAGGATTCTTTAAAGAAAAATATGATTATAGAAGCTAAGAGTCCACAAAATGAAAAATTTGTTTATCTTGAAGCTTTCGCTCGTGTTTTTAATGGAATTGCTCCATGGTTGGAATTGGGAGCTGATGAGTCTGAAGAAGGTAAAATTCGTTCTAAATATATTAAATTAACCATTAAAGCTATTTCAAATGCTGTTAATCCTAATAGTAATGATTATATTTTTTATTCTGAACCAAAACAATCTTTAGTTGATATGGCTTTATTTGCTCAAGGTTTACTCCGTTCAAAAAATCAAATTTGGGTTAATTTACCAATGAAAATCCAATCCAAAATTACTGATGAATTAAAAAATAGTAGAATTATTGCTCCTTATGAAAATCATTGGTTAGTTTATACATCTATGATTGAAGCTGCTCTTTTAGAATTTACTGGCCAATGTGATAAACAACGCTTAAGTTATGCTATTCATAAATTTAGAGATGAATGGTATATTGGAGATGGGATTTATGCTGATGGAAGTGATTTTAATGTTGATTATTTAAATGGAAGTATAATACATCCCATGCTTAATGATATTTTAATGGTTTCACGAAAATATAATCTTCCTGAAGGTGAATTTTTAGACATTCAACTTATGAGATCATCTCGTCTTTCAGCTCAACTTGAAAGAATTATTTCTCCTGAAGGAACATTCCCGGTTGTTGGGAAAGCTATTAGTTATAGATGTGGAATATTTCATGCATTATCTCAAATCACACTTTTCAAGTTACTTCCTAAAAATATCATGGTTGCTCAAGTTAGATGCGCTTTAACTAAGGTTTTGAGAAATTGTTTTGAAAATTCAAAAAATTTAACATCTGATGGCTGGTTACTTTTAGGATTGAATGGACATCAAGAAAATTTATGCGAATCAAACATTAATACTGGAAGTTTGTATCTATGTATGTCTGCTTTTTTAGTTTTAGGTCTTGATGCAAATGATGCATTTTGGTCAGATCCATTTGAGCCATGGTCATCACTTAGGGCTTGGAGCGGTCAAGATTGTAGTGCTGATCAAACTATTGATTTTTGATTGTTATGAAATTATCTTTAAAAAATTCCCCAAGGAAATTCTGGGTTAAAACATTAATTAAAATTGCTGAACCAGTTTTAATAAATATGGCTCAAGGTACTTTAAAAGCGAACATGCCTATTGAGTATGTAAACCCTGAAAGAGCAAAATTTGCACACTTGGAAGCGGTTGGGCGTTTAATTTGTGGAATAGGGTCTTGGTTAGAACTTGGAGCTGATAATACATCTGAAGGTAAGCTTCGTGGCCAATATATTGAGCTTGTAAAAAAAGGTTTAGTTAATGTTTGTAATCCTCAATCTGATGATTATTTAATTTTTGATGAACCTTATCAACCATTGGTTGACAGTGCACATTTGGCTGAGGGACTTTTAAGATGTAAAAGTCAAGTTTGGGATACTCTTTCTTTTGAAAATCAGGAAATAATCATCAATGCATTAAAAAAGACTCGTTTGATTGATCCTTGGAATAATAATTGGATATTATTTCCATCAATGATTGAAGCTTTTTTACTTGAAGTTAGGGGTGAGTGTGATATGACTCGTTTAATGCATGGTGTTAATGTGTATATGAATGAGTGGTATTGTGGAGATGGATATTATGGTGATGGGCCTAATTTTCATTTTGACTATTACAATAGTTTCGTAATTCATCCAATGTTAAGTGATATTTTAATGGTTTTGCGTCGTCATAATCTTGGAGAATATACATTTCTTGATGCTCACTTGCACCGTTTAAGGCATTATGCAGGGCATTTGGAAAGGTTAATTTCTCCTGAAGGAACATATCCTGTTTTTGGAAGATCAATGCTTTATCGAACTGCTGTTTTTCAAGCACTTTCTCAAGCATGCTTGTTTGGTCTTTATAATGAAGACATCGACCCCGCACAGGTTAGATGTGCTTTGACCAAGGTTTTGGAAAATCAATTTAAATCTGGGGATAATTTTGATAAAAATGGATGGTTACGATTTGGTTTCAATGGCCATCAACTAAAAATTGCTGAAGAATACAGTAATACTGGAAGTATGTATTTATGCAGTACGGTTTTTTTAGTTTTAGGTCTTCCTGAAACTGATAGATTTTGGTCAAATCCTGATTGTGAGTGGACATCACTTAAAGCCTGGAAAGGTGAGGATGTTTTCTCAGCAATGTATATCAAGGATTAATTTTTTAAATCATATAAATTCCCATAATTATATAGTTTAATTCCATCTGGAACATTTTTAATTATATCTTTAGTATCAAATATTATTGGGTTAGACATTTTTTCAGTAATTAAATCGTAATTGATTTCTTTAAACTCATCATGATCACATAAGATTAAAATTAAATCTGCATTCTCAATTGCATCTTCAAAACTTAAAAAATTCGTATTTTCAATGTGAGGATCACAAATTGTAATTTCATAATCTTTTAATAAATTACCAATTATTTTATATGCTGGACTCTCTCTGTCATCACCAGTATTTCCTTTATAAGAAACACCTAGGACTGCAATTTTACCGGAAGGTATAATTCTATGAACATAATCGCATACAAATTCTGGCATGGAGTTATTTGTATCTCTTGCTAATTTAATGATTTTAGCATTTTCAGGTGATTTTGCATAGATAAAATATGGATCAATTGCAAGGCAGTGGCCTCCAACACCTGGTCCCGGTTGATGTAAATTAACTCGAGGATGCCTATTTGCAATTTTTATAACATCGAGTGCATTAACTCCAATTTCAGCACATATTTTAGTTAATTCATTTGCAAGTGCAATATTCACATCACGAAAAGTATTTTCCATACATTTGGATAACTCTGCAGTTTTTGCTTCAGTCTCCATACATTTTCCTTTAACAAATTGACTATAAACTTCACTAGCTTTTTTACTACATTCAGCTGTTAGGCCACCAATGATACGGTCATTATTGACAAGTTCATCTAAAATTTGACCAGGCAAGACTCTTTCTGGGCAATGTGCAAGATATAAATCTTTTCCAATTTCAAAACCTTCCTTTTCAAATATTGGTTTTATAATATCATCTGTTGACATCGGGGCTATTGTTGACTCAATAATGACAATATTTCCTTTTTCTAAATATGGAATTATTGAATTGCAGGCATCAATAACATAACTTAAATCGCACTTGTAATTTTCAACAATATATGGGGTTGGGACAGTTATAATAAATGCATCAGCTTTTTGCGGTTTAAGAGAAGCATGGTATGTATTATTTTCAACAGCTTTTTTAATGATTTTAGCAATTCCAGGCTCTTCAATGTGAACAATTCCATTATTTAAATTTGAAACAATTTCATCATTTACATCAACACCTAAGACTTCACAACCATTCATACTAAAAAGTGCAGCGGTTGGAAGTCCGATATAACCTTGACCAATAATACATATTTTCATATACTAACCCCTTTTAATTTAAATATTAATATTGATATATTTAATTTATATAATAAATATTTGGGGATATAATGAAAATTTTAATAGCGGGTTCTAATGGAATGTTAGGCCATGATTTACAGGAAGTTTTAAAAAACAAACATGAGTTAATTCTAACAACATCAAAAACATTAGATATAACAGATAAAAATCATACTATTGATTTTATATTAAATAATAAACCGGACATTGTAATTAACTCAGCAGCTTATACTAATGTTGATGGATGTGAAGAAAATCAAGATTTAGCTTACAGTGTTAATGGACAAGGACCAAAAAACCTAGCTATTGCTTGTAGTGAGTTAGATATTCCATTGGTTCACATAAGTACAGATTATGTCTTTAATGGAAAAAATAATAGGCCATGGGTTGAAGATGATGAAATAGGTCCGATTAGTGTTTATGGTAAAAGTAAACTTCAAGGTGAAATCAATATTCGGGAAAACTTAGATAAATTTTTTATTATAAGAACAGCCTGGTTATATGGTATTAATGGTGGAAATTTCCCAAAAACAATGTTAGAGCTTGCAAAGACTCATCCTGAAATAACGGTTGTAACAGATGAAGTGGGTTGTCCTACATACACTTTAGATTTAGCCAAAGCAATAGCTGAGCTAATTGAAAGTGATTATTATGGAATATACCATATTACAAACTCTGGAAGTTGTTCTTGGTTTGATTTTGCAGAATATATTTTTGAAATTGCAAACTTGGATATTAAAGTAATACCAGTTACTGCATCAGAATTTGCAAGACCTGCTCCAAGACCAAGTTATTCTGTTTTAGAAAATAAAAAATGGTTAGAAAATGAATTTAAACCATTAAGAAATTATAAAGAAGCTATTAAGGATTATATTAAATTAATTAAGTGATATTATGGATAGAAAAATATTGCTAATATTGGCAGTTCTCATAATAGCTATTTTTGCCGGATTGACATTTACATCATCGGCACAAATTACTCAAATTCATATTAATGATACTAATATTACAGAAGATGGCCAATATTGTACTGTAAATGAAGTGGCAGCTTATATTAAAGCATATCATCACCTTCCAAGTAATTATATTACAAAAAATGAAGCGAAAGCTCTTGGATGGAGTGGGGGACCTTTAAAGAAATATGCTCCTGGAAAAAGTATTGGTGGGGATGTTTTTACTAACAGGCAGGCAATACTTCCATCAAGCAGTCATGATTATATAGAATGTGATATTAATGCAAATGGTACAAGCAGGGGTGCTGAAAGAATAGTATTTAATTCTGGAGATTATAGAGTATATTATACTTCAAATCATTATTCCTCATTTGTAGAACTCGTTTGAGGTGTTATTATTGAGAATAATTAAAATTGATGCGGAATTAATTAATAATGGAGGTCATGATTATATTAAAGATGTATTTAACTTTCCTGATTATTATGGTGGGAATTTAGATGCATTATATGATTGTTTGACTGAAATTGGTATTGATTGTGAAGTTATTATATTTAATCATAAGGTATTATCTGGTGATTTTTTAGATACTTTTATTGATGCATCAATTGAAAATTCTTTTTTAAAAATAATTTTAAAGTAAGGCAGTTTTTGTTATTTTTGTAATGTAATTATGCATAAGATATTAATCTGCATGACTTACATTAAAAATTCCTGTAGTCTATATAAATTCAAGAAATATTCAAATGAATATTTTCTAAAAATCTTAATTTAAATTCCTGGGAGTAGTGGCAGTTTGGTTAAGATTGAACCTCACTTAGAATAACTAAAAAATTGTTTGCATGAGATAATGAATATCGTGCAGTAATCTATTCAGAACTGATGAATCGTTATGTCTGTATATACTGCTTATTGACAATAAATCTTTTTAAGGATAAATTCTAGTGTGATATTCATATTGTTGGGTTTTTAGTAATTTCAAATTGAATAGCTAGTTTTTAGATTTCTTTTCTTATTTTTTTCATAATAGTTATTTTAATTAATTATAAATTACAGAAATTTATACATTATTAAAAAAATATGGTGATTTAATGAAAGGTATTATTCTTGCTGGCGGGTCTGGGACTCGTCTTTATCCTATTACTAAAGCTGTTTCTAAGCAATTATTACCGTTATATGATAAGCCTATGATTTATTATCCTATTTCTGTTTTAATGCTTGCTGGAATTAAAGATATTTTGATAATATCTACTCCTAGGGATTTACCAATGTATAAAGATTTATTAGGTGATGGTGCTTCTTTAGGTATTAATTTTGAATATGCTGTTCAAGAAAATCCAAATGGTCTTGCAGAAGCTTTTATTATTGGTGAAGACTTTATTGGTGATGATAATGTTGCATTAATACTTGGAGATAATATTTTCCATGGTCATAGGTTTAGTGAAATTCTTGAAAGAGCAACTTTACTTGAAGAAGGTGCCATAATATTTGGTTATTATACAAAAAACCCTGAAGCTTTTGGTGTTGTTGAATTTGACGATGAATGGAATGTTTTATCAGTTGAAGAAAAACCAAAAAAACCAAAATCAAACTATATTGTACCTGGACTTTATTTTTATGACAATGATGTAATAGAAATTGCTAAAAATGTGAAACCTTCATCAAGGGGTGAAGTTGAAATCACATCAGTCAACGAGGAGTATCTCAAAAGAGGAAAACTTAAAGTTGAGCTTTTAGGTCGTGGAATGGCTTGGTTAGATACTGGAACTCACATGGGGCTTTTAGAGGCAGCTAATTTCATTGAAACGGTTCAAAAAAGACAAGGTCTTTATATTGCATGTCTTGAAGAAATTGCTTATTATAAAGGTTATATTAACAAGGATGAACTTTTAAAAACTGCTGAAGAGCTTAAAAAAACTGATTATGGACAATATTTATTTAATTTAGCTAAGGAGGATTAAAATGGGTCAATTTAAATTTACAAAAACGGACATTGAAGGAATGTTTTTAGTAGAACCTGCTGTTTTTGGTGATAATCGTGGATTTTTCATGGAAACTTATAATGAAAATGATTTTAAAAAAGCAGGTTATGATTTAACATTTGTTCAGGATAATCAATCAAAATCAACTAAAGGGGTACTTAGAGGTCTTCATTTACAACTCAAATATCCTCAAGGTAAGCTAGTTCGTGTAATTAAGGGAGAAGTTTTTGATGTTGGTGTTGACCTTAGGGCTGATTCTCCAACTTATGGTGAATGGTTTGGTGCAATACTGTCTGAAGAGAATAAAAAGCAATTATATATTCCACCATGCTTTGCACATGGTTTTGTTGTGCTTTCTGATGAAGCGGAATTTGTATATAAATGTACAGAGTTCTATCATGGTGAAGATGAAGGTGGAATTATCTGGAATGATCCTGATATAGCTATTGAATGGCCAATTGATGATATTGATGAGCTAATATTTTCTGAAAAGGATGAAAAATGGCCTACATTAGCCCAATCACAAATTAAGTATTAGGTGTTAAGATGACTAAAATTTTAATTACAGGCGGGGCAGGTTTTATTGGAAGCAATTTTGTAAAATACATGTTGGATAAATATTCAGATTACGAAATTATTAACTTGGATGCTTTAACATACTGTGGAAATCTTGAAAACTTAAAAGATATAGAAAATAATGAAAATTATACTTTTGTTAAGGGAGATATTAGAGATAAAAATGTTGTCGATGATTTAGTCTCAAAAGTAGATTATGTTATTAATTTTGCAGCTGAAAGTCATGTTGACAGAAGTATAACTGACCCTGAAATCTTTATCAAATCAAATGTTTTAGGAACACAGGTTCTTTTAAATGCAGCCAAAGAGTTTGGTGTTGAAAAATACATTCAAATTTCAACTGATGAAGTTTATGGTACTCTTGGAGAAAGCGGATATTTTAGAGAAACTACTCCGTTACAACCAAATAGCCCATATTCTGCTTCAAAAGCAGGAGGGGATTTAATTACAAGAGCTTACTTTGAAACTTTTGATTTGCCTATAAATATCACCCGTTGTTCTAATAATTATGGACCTTATCAATTTCCAGAAAAATTAATACCATTAATGATTTCCAATGTTCTTGAAGATAAAAAATTGCCAATTTATGGTGATGGTAAAAACATTCGTGACTGGTTGCATGTTTATGACCATTGCAGTGCAATTGATTTGGTTTTACATGAAGGAGTTTTAGGTGAAGTCTATAATATTGGTGGGCACAATGAAAAACAAAACATCCAAATTGTCAAATTAATTTTGGAGACATTGGGTAAAGATGAATCATTAATTGAATTTGTAAAAGACAGATTAGGTCATGATAGGCGTTATGCAATTGATGCTGATAAAATTAGAAATGATTTGGGATGGAAACCAAAATATACTTTCGAAACAGGTATTAAAGAAACAATTCAATGGTATTTGGATAACCAGGATTGGATGGATCAAGTTAAAAGTGGGGATTATCAAAAATACTATGATAAAATGTATAATAACAAATAAGGTGTTATTTTGAGTGTTAAAATTTCAGTAGTTTTACCTGTTTATAATGTGGAAAATTATCTTGAAAAATGTTTAGATAGTTTGCTTAATCAGACATTTGATGATTTTGAGATAATTTGCGTAAATGATGGTTCTACTGATTCATCTCTTGATATTTTAGAAAGTTATGCAAAAAAAGATTCAAGATTTAAAGTAATCACTCAGGAAAATAGGGGATTGAGTGGTGCTCGTAATACTGGTATTAAAGAAGTTACAGGCGAATATACATTATTTGTGGATAGTGATGACTGGCTTGAAGTCAATGCTTTAGAAGAATTATCCAAACAAGTTGATAAAACTTCATCTGATATTACAATGTTTAAATTTAGGTTTTATAATGAGGATTTAGATAATTTTTCACAAAGCCCATTTACAAATCTGGATGTGATTCCAGAAAATCTGGATGATGAGTTTAACTATGGGGATGTTTTAGACATTTTATTTAAAATATCTCATGCTCCATTTAATAAATTATACAAAACAGAGTTTTTAAATAATTCTATTGAATTTCCAGAAGGTGTTATTTATGAGGATTTATATTTCTTCTACACGGTATTTTTCAATGCTGAAAAGTGCTCTGTTTTAAGAAAAATCATTTATAACTATAGGATTCGTGAAGATTCTATTTCAACAACAGGGGATGAAAAATCATATCATATCCTAAAAGTTTTAAATCATGTTCAGGATAATTTAATTTCAAAAAATATCTACGATAATCTTAAAGATGACTTTTTAATGTTTATAATTGTTAATTTAAAATATGTTTATTTGCGAATTAAAACGGAATTTAAAGAAAGCTACTTTAATTTAATTAAAAGGAATTATGTTTGTTTTAATTTAGGTGATGTTAAAAGCTTTGAAGGTTGGCATTATGAAGATGAAGCTTTTTATAAATCAATATCAATTTCAAAAAATACAGAAATCTTTGATTTAAACTTTGAGAAATTTCAATATAAGATTCTAGCTAAACATTACGAAACCTTATCAAATCAACTTCAAATAGAAAATAATCAACTTAAAGAAGAGTTAAATTCCAAAAAATCAAAATTTAAAAAATTAGTGAGATTATGAGTTATGAATTAAGTGTTATTATTCCTGTTTATAATGTTGAAAAATACATTGGCCAATGCCTGGATTCAGTTGTAAATCAAAGTATTGGAATTGACAATATTGAAGTAATAATAGTTAATGATAAAACGCCAGATAATAGTATGGAGATTGTAAAAACTTATGTTGATAAATATCCATCATTTAAAGTAATTAATAATGAGAAAAATCGGGGTTTAGGTTTAAGTAGGAATATTGGACTTTTAGAGGCAACTTCAGATTATGTAACTTTTCTTGATAGTGATGATTTTATATCATCTAATGCTTATAAAGATTCAATTGATAAGCTTAAAGAATCTGGCTGTGATTTATTAATATATAATTGGGAAGTTCATACTGATGATGGCCATATTGAACCTTTAAGCATTCATAATCAATCTGCTAATGAAAATAAAATTGTTGATGATTTATCTGAGTTTCCGGAAATATTTTTCTTGACTTCAGCATGGAATAAAATATACCATAAAAGCTTATTTAAATATTTAAACTATAAAAAAGGGCTGTATGAAGATAATGTAGTTACTGCAAACGTTTTATTAAATGCAAATAAGATTTTTTTAAGCAAGGATGCTACTTACTATTATAGAAAAAATGCTTCATCAATAACAGAAAATATTAGTATAGATAATGTTTTTGGACTTTCACAATCAATTAAAGAGTTATTCGAATTTAAAGACTCCAAATACTTCCCACAAATTAAGTTATTAACGATTAAATTCTTAAATGATATTATTTTCTGGCTTTATTACTATTATTGGAATGCAGATGATGAACTCATGATAGTTAATAAACTTAAAGATTCTGTTGGTGAAATCACAAAAAAGGATTTAGATTATTTTAATAAGCTTTTCCCAGATTATCCAACATTTTATCCGGATGAATGTCTGAATTTAAATAATTATGATGCAGATTTATTTTTAGCCAAATATAAATATTACAATAGACTAGCTAAAATAAATTCACAAGCTGCAATATATCTTGATTTAGGTGATGGTTTTAGTGAACAAAATAAAATAGCTATTAATTATAGGCCTAAATTAAATAATGTTTTAACATTTGATTTGTCTAAATTTGATGGTGTTTCCAGCATACGTTTTGATCCTCTTGAAGGAGAGTTTATTTCATGCAAAATTAATAACTTGGAAGTATTGGAAAGTAATTCCAGTATGCAAATTGATGGATTTTATACTTTCAAGACATTAGATCCTAATTTCATCTTGAAAACAGTCATTGAAGATAAATTAATAATAGATTTTGATTTAAAAATATTAACTAAAGAAGATATAGCTAAGTTATTTATCAATGAAAATAATATAATTGAGCCAAAAAAGAAAAGATTTAAATTTTTATAGTTGTGTTATTATGGTTAATTTTAAAGATTTTTTAATAAAATCAAAGTTCAATGTTAAAAAAGCAAAACTTTATCAAGAAAGCTATGATAAGATAATGGAATCTGGTTTATTTGATAAAGGATATTATCTAAAAACTTATCCTCATATTAAAAAATCTGGAATGGATCCTTTAGTTCATTATTTATTTTATGGATATAAGGAAAATAAATTTCCTTCACCTTCATTTAACCTTAAAAGATATTTACAAGAATATCCTGAAGTTGAAAAGAATAATTTAAATCCATTAATTCACTACATTGACAGCAATAACACAGGATTTACAATGGACATTAATCCTTTTACTTTAAGGCGTGAAAAAATCCTTGATACAAACAAATTGTTTTTAAATAATTATGAGTTTGAAGAAGAACCCTTAGTTTCAATTATTATTTTAAATAGAAATGGAATAAAACATTTAAAAAGGTTATTTAAAGACTTTAATGATAAAACAAATTATTCAAACTATGAAATAATAGTGGTGGACAATGCATCGAATGATGGATCTGTAAATTATTTAAAATCACTTGATTTACCAATTACAATAATTGAAAACGATATTAATGTTAGTTTTTCAAAAGGAAATAATGATGCTGCAAAAATAGCTAAGGGTAAGTATTTGCTTTTATTAAACAATGATATTGAACCAACTTATGGCTGGTTAAATGAGTTGGTTGGAACGATATTGGAAGATGATGAAATAGCTGCTGTTGGAGCTAAACTATTATTTCCATACTATGAAGATATTAAAAATCAGGCAAAATCCTATTCTATCCAGCATGCGGGCGTAAAATTCAGAGAAGAGAGAAAACCATATATATATGGTCCTTATCATGAATATATGTATTCCACATTAATTTTTTCAGAAGACATCAACACAAAACGGGAGGTAATTTCAAATACTGCGGCCTGTTTAATTGTTAAAAAAGATGTTTATTTTGAATTCGGAGGTCTTGATGAGAATTATTTCTATGGATATGAAGATATTGATTTTGCACTTAAATTATACACTTCAAATTATAAATCAATCTACAATCCGCATGCATTATTATTCCATCATGAATCGGCTACACGTGTTGAAGATGAAGATAAGAAAAATCAACTTAATTATGAAAATATAATGTATTTTTTAGATAAATGGGGAGATTTTCTATTAAAAGAGTTACTTAATGACAAGATTAACAATAATAAATTTTTTACAGATAAAAAGCTAGATATCACAATAGTTTCAAAAAACCCACTGGAAATTCTAAAACTAGCTAAAGATTTTAATGAAATGGATTATAATGTTAAAATAATCACAGATTTTAATAATTTAGATATTGGAGAAGATTGTGATATATTAATATCAACTGATAAAGATTATAATATTGAAAAAGTAATTTCAAGACTGAATTTAATTAAAGTTTTAATTTCTCAAGATAGTGATGAGAGACATGATTTTAATTTAGAGGATATCGATGCAGAAAAGCTATTAAATCAAATTGAAGATAAGTATTTGTGATAGTATGGGTTATGATGAAATTTATGAAAAATATCAGGAAGTTTCAAAAGAACATATTAACAGACCGTTATTTAATCACTCAACAAAAGATGCAACAGAAACTATTGAGGATATTAAAAACAATAAATTAGTAATTTATACAGCATTCACTGGAGATTATGATACACTTAAAGAACCTGATGTAATTGATGAAAATTGCGACTATATCTGCTTTACTGATAACCCTGATTTAAAATCAGATTTATGGAAAATCATCCCAATGGAAGATTCTATTCTGGATAATAATAGGAAAGCTAAACAATATAAATTACTTCCCCATAAATACTTAAAAGATTATAAATACAGTTTTTGGCTTGATGGAACATTTAAAATTAAAGGAAGTATTCGTGAATATATTTATGAAAACATTAAAGCATCATCAGAAATGCTGGTTGTTGTTCACACAGAAAGAGATTGTGTTTATGATGAATTTGATGCATCTAAAATTATTCCAAGATATCCAAGAGCAGTAATGGAAGAACAAGTTAATTACTATGAAAGCCAAGGTTTTCCATCTCATTATGGATTAGGGGTAATGGGAGCTCTTTTTAGAAAACATAACAGTCCTAGAGTCATTAAGTTAATGGAAGACTGGTGGGATGAAAATATTAAGTATACAAATCAGGATCAACTAAGTTTCGCATATGTTTCATGGAAAAATGATTTTCATCCATCAGTTAGTCAAATTTATTATTGGGATAATCAATATTGGGCAAAAGAAGGCGGAAATTATCATCACAAAGTAGTACTTACAACTCCAATAACTTCAGATAACCTTAGAGCTAAAATAGGTGTCGAAGTCGAAAATATGGAACTTGGAGATACTATCGAATTATCTCGTGAAGAATTATACTTACTTGTCAATGATGTTAAAGGAATGGCTGGTTATAGAATAGATACTGCTGGAAGAATCGGGTTTCTTCAAAATGAATATAATGAATTTATTAATTCAAATTCATTGAAATTAACTAAACCTTTAAGGGTTGCAGGCAGTTTTGCACGTAAAGTTAAACATAATAAAATTTTAAATTCAATTAAAGGTTCTGGTACGGACTTTTCAAAAGAATTAAATCAATATAATGCAATTAAAAACTTAGGAATATTTAATGAAGATAAATACCAGCAAATACATCCTTGCATTGATGGAATTCTTCATTTTATTGAAAAGGGATCAAAAACAGATTCAATTGATGAAAAAATCAAATATATCGACCCTATTTTTGATTTGTATTATTATATTGAAAATAATGATGTTGGGGGAGAAGATCCATTAATTCACTATATTAATGAAGGGTTTTCTAAAAAGTTAAGTTTTAACAGAAAATATCCTAATTTCACTAAAAATTTAGATGAAAATTTACACATTCAGCTTCATGAATTTGCTAAAAAAAGAATTAAGGGTGAGTTTGCTAAAAATAATTATATTACTGACGCTAAAATCTTAATTGATTATATTGCACTTGGTGAAGAGTTTAAAACAAATTCAATTAAGGTTGGTGTATTTCTAGAAGATAATTATGATAATATGAATGCATGTCCATTTATAAGGATACATACTCCATTTTCTAATCTGGCAAAAACTGGAGATTATCATTTCTTTATTTATGGTCAGGAAATAATGCCGCTTTTAGATATTGATAATATGATTAATGCTAAAATCTTTGATGTGATAGTTATTCAAAGAGTAAATCCTTATTCAACTCTAATTTTAAAGAAAGCTAAAAAACATAATATTAAGGTTATTTATGAAAGTGATGATGACTTTTTAGATATAAATCCTGCAAATCCATCTTATAATTATATTTTAGGCAATTTTGACAATATCATAAAGCTTGTAAATAATGTTGATGAAATTGTAGTAAGCACACATGAACTTAAAAACAGATTTAATAAAATCAATATTTCTAATGTGAACATTATTAAAAACTACCATATTAGTAGTGCTCTTCCAATAAGGCCATTTAAATTTAGAGGAAATGACTTTATAAAAATTGGTTATTTTGGAACTCTTACTCATGAAAACGATATTGAATTTATTCATAATGTAATTTTACAATTAAAAGAAATTTTTGAAAAAAAAGGAATTACAGTTAAATTTGAAATAGCTGGTGCATCAATCGATGAGAGTGTTGATTGGTATGATGTTAGAAAAATCCCGTATTATCCAATGTCTCTTAATACATTTTATGATTGGTTAGATAAAAATTCCGATTGGGATATTGGTATTGTTCCATTAGTCAACACAGAATTTAATAAATGCAAAAGTGAGCTTAAATATATAGAATTTGCAGCCTTAGGAATTCCAGTAGTTGCAAGCAATATGAATGTTTATAATGAAGTTATTAAGGATGGCGTTAATGGATATTTGGCTAGCAATGAAGAGGAATGGATAGACAATGTATCATTACTTATCGAAGATCCAATTTTAAGGAATGGTATGGTTAATAATGCACGTGATGATATTTTAAAAAATTATAATTTAAAGTCACGTTTAAATCAATGGGATGAAATCTTTAAAAAATTAAAATAATCTATCTTTTATATTTTTAAGTTTATAGCTTAACCAACCTTTTGTCGTTTGAAGATGAGTGACTTGTGATTTTTTTTGCGATAATTCTACTTCTAGTTCATGAATTCGACTTCTAAATAACTGATAATCAGCCATTTGATTAAGGGCTTCATCTAAATTATCATCTACAATTTGTAAAATTATACTTTTAATGGCATTATTTTCCGGATATGGTTTAATATTGCTTAATTTTTTAAATAATGGCTGTGATTTAATAATTAGCTCTTTTTTATCATCATCACTAATGCTTTCACTTAAAGCAACATCACTCAGCCAAACAGATAAGTGCTGGTTAAAAATAGTGTCATAGTATTTACAAGCATTATTTTTATTTAAAACTTCAACGGTATAATAATAACCATCTATCAATCCATTTAAATAATGCATGCCTTTAGATAAGCTAGTTGAGGAATTATCACCAGTTCTTAAACGGAAATTATAAACGATTTCGTTAATAAAAGCTATTTTTGAAGCATTAACAAATGCATCAATCATGAATGTTAAGTCTTCTGCAAAAACACCTTCAGGAAAAGTAATATTATGCTTCATGAGAAATTCTTTAGGAAATATCATTCTCCAAATGTTATTCATAGAAAAAAACATTAAGTTTTCATCAATTGAATTTAAAACAACATTTTCATTTATCCAGCCTTCAGATTCAATTCTATTTTCACCGAAGCTTTGGAATTTTCCAATAGCTATATCACTATTTTTAGATGTGATTTCACTGTATAGCTTTTCTACAGTATCGGGCATATAATTATCGTCATGGTCAATAAACATAATATAGTCAGCATTGCTTTTTTCAATTCCAATATTACGCGCTCTTCCTGGAGTCCCAGTTTTTTTACCGGACTCGTAAGTTTTAATATTGTCATATTCACTACAGTATTTACTAATTAGATTTAATGTATCGTCTGTTGAATAATCATCAATTATTATTACTTCAATATCATCAAAATTAAAGCTTTGATTTTTAATTGATGAAATTGTGGAGTCTAGAAATTCAACACTATTGTATGTTGGAATTATAACACTAACTTTATAGGACATAAATTTATTTTTATGTTAATGTATTATATATAAATTAAGAGTTGAAATTATGAGTTTATCTAAATCAATTAAAAATAATCCTAATACTTATATTGCATTTAAATTAAAGGGTAATCCTTTAAAAATTTCACAATATGAGAAGGCTTACAAGAGAATTAGGGATTTAGATATTATTGATAGTGATAACTATAGGCAAATTCATAAAGATGCACTGGATTTGGATATTGTACTTCATTACTTATTTTTTGGAATAAATGATAGTTTAGAAACTCAACAAAGTTATATTAGTGATATATTTAACTTAACTTATTATAAAGAGAAATATAACTCTAATAAACCGGTATGGGATTATGTTTTAGAAGGTTTTTTTAAAAATAACACCATCAACATCTTGGATAATAACTACATTAATACACTTGAAACACCCATTCATAAACAATACTTTGATTGTGAGGCAAAAAAAGTAGAAAGCATTGTTAAAAATTCCACTTATATCAGAGATAAAAAAACTTTAATTCCATATATTCAACGTCAAAATCCGATTAACACAAATAAAATCCGGGTTGGTGTATTTACAAATGATCCATTTGAAAATTTAGCTCCATGTCCTTATATTCGTATTCATGCAATATTCAGCGAATTATCTAAGTGCGATAAATATACATTTTTCATGTATGGTATGGATAGCTTTGTAATGATGGATATTGACAATATACTGAGGTCTAAGTTATTTGATGTAGTTATAGTTCAAAGAATATTGCCTTTTTTAGATCTGCTACGTCAAAAATGTGAAAAATATTCAATACCTATAATTTATGAAACTGATGATGATTTACTGGCTGTTGAAAAAGATAGTCCTTCTTATGAATATGTTAAAAGGGTTGAAAATTCAATCAAGGATTTTATTAATGCTTCAGATGTAGTTACTGTTACTACAGATAAATTATCCTCAAAATTTGATGAAAATAAAACTGTTATTATTCCAAATTACTATGTAAATACAGTATTTAAACCTAGAGATGACATTAAACGGGCAGGTAAATTAAAATTAGGCTATTATGGTACGTTAACACACTCACAGGATTTATTCTTAATTAAAGATGTTATTTTAAAACTGAAAGAAAAATATGAATTTGATTTTGAAATAATTGGGGGATTTAATGAATCTGATGAAATATCAGATGATTGGTTTAAAGCTATTGAACTTCCACCTGATAATATGAATTTTAAAAAATTTATGAATTGGCTTTCAAAAACTGTTAATTGGGATATTGCTATTGTACCTTTAAAAGATACTATTTTCAACCAATCTAAAAGTGAATTGAAATATATTGAGCTTTCAGTTTTATCAATACCTGCGGTTTACAGTGACATGTGTGTTTACAATAGTGTAATAGAAAATGGTCTAAATGGTTTTTTAGCAAAATCAGATAATGACTGGATTGAAAAAATTGAAATGTTAATTAATGATGAATTTTTAAGAAAACAAATATCTCAAAATGCTCAAAAGGATGTTTTTGAGAATTATACTTTAAATAATAGGGTAAATCTTTGGGATGCTATTCTTTCAAAATATGGTTAATTTTATATATTTTTAAATGTTATACATTATATGTTATGGCATGTTATGATGACATGCATTTTAGGAAATGGTGATTGGATGTTTGAAGAATATCTCCCTTTTGTCGGGTTAATTATTTTTGGTAATATTGAAAATTTAGTTCTTTCTTCACAAGGGGTTGTTGCAGGGGTCAATCCTCTTAAATTAGGTATCGCTAGTATTATATGTGTTATAATTTGGCTTTTAATTGGAACTTTTGGAACTCAAATCGCTTTACCTTATGTTGATTTTATTGATTTTGCTGGTGGATTAGCTATCTTTATTTTAGGTGCTAAATCTATGATTGATTCTTTAAAGGTGAACTAAAATGGAGCCGGAATTAAAACAATTTTCAGGTTTGTTAATATTTGGAAACATTGAAAACCTTATTTTAGCTGCACAGGGTGTAGGTGCATGTGTTAATCCTCTTATTCTAGGTTGTTTAAGTTTAATAGCTGTTGTCTGTTGGCTTTTAATCGGAACTTATGGTACTAGAGTAGCTATTAAGTATGCTAGACATATTAATTTCATTGGTGGATTGGCAATATTCATTTTAGGTATTCAGGCTATGCTTGAATCATTACCTGGGATGTTGGCATTTTCCCATTAATTTTTTTCTTTTTTAGTTAATTATAATTAATATCATAAATATATTAATCATTAGATGTTATTAATTTAGTGAGGTATTCATGAGCGAAAATATTGACCCTTATGAAGTTATTAGGACTAGGTATGAATCTAATGTTGATAGCTTTATTTTAAGTGATTTATTTCAACCTACTCTTGAAGTTGACAATGATTTAATTTCAGATATTGAAGATAGTGAAATTGTAATATATACAGCTTTTACAGGGGATTATGATTCACTTAAAGAACCTAAGTTTATTGATGATAACTGCAGATATGTTTGTTTTAGTCAAAATCCAGATTTAACATCAGATACTTGGGAAATTATTCAAATGGAAGATTCAACTCTGGATGATAATAGAATAGCTAAACAATATAAAGTATTTCCAAATAAGTATTTTCCTGATAATGAGTATAGTTTTTGGATTGATGGATCTTTTAGAATTATTGGAAGTATTAGGGAGTATGTTTCAAAATATATCAACTCACCAATGCTAACTGTTGTTCATCCTGAACGTGATTGTATTTTTGATGAAGCACAATGTTCAATTCTCTTTCCAAGATATTCAAATTACACCATTTTAAAACAAGTTGAAAATTATAAAAATGATGGAATGCCTAATCATTATGGATTACCTGTCCTTGGAGCTATTTTTAGAAAGCATAATGACCCTAAAATCATTGATTTAATGAATCAATGGTGGAAAGAAATTATTAACTATACAAATCAAGATCAATTAAGTTTTACATATTTGATGTGGAAAAATCATTTTCATCCTTGTGTTGCAAGAGAATATTATTGGATTAATGACTACTGGCAAAAAGAAGGAGAATATCATCATAATGTCGATGTTGATGATTATATTACTAGTAGAAATTTAATCAAATCTCTTGATGGCAATATTAAAGAATCTAACGTGTTAACTAAGGAAGAAATTTCACTTTTATTCAATGATATCGATGCACTAAGAGACGAAGCTGAGGCATTAAACCAAATTAGGGATTATTGGGATAGACAAATCGAAGGTGTTAGAAATTCAACATCCTGGAAATTAACCAGTAAACTTAGAAATATTAGAAATAATGGTGATTAAATGTCAAGAAGTATTGTATCATTTTTCACTCGCTCTCGTTTCGATTATAAATCTTCACTCATTAATTATAAGTATTACAATGTTATTCGAGATTCTGGTTTGTTTGATAAGGAATTTTATGCAAATACCTATGATGATGTTTCAGGAGATGAGTTAACTCATTTTTTAGTTAAAGGATTAAATGAAGGTAAATTGCCTAGTTTGGAGTTCGATTCAGATTTTTATTTAAAAACATATCCTGATGTAAAACAAGCTCACATTAATCCACTGCTTCATTATGTGGCTTATGGTAAAAATGAAGGTAAAATTATTCAAAATTCATATTGTATAAGAAGGAAAGATGAAATTTTACAAACTAACTTAGCATTTCTAACAAATTATGAGTTTGAAAATGAAGAATTAGTTTCAATTATTATTTTAAATCGTAATGGTCTAAATCATTTAAAAAGATTATTTAAAGATTTCAATGCTAAAACTAACTATTCCAACTATGAAATCATCGTTGTGGATAATGCTTCAGATGATGAATCTGTAAACTATTTAAAATCACTTGATTTGCCGATTACAATAATCGAAAATGAAACTAATGTTAGCTTTTCAAAAGGAAATAATGATGCTGCAAAAATAGCTAAGGGTAAATATTTACTTTTATTAAATAATGATATAGAACCAACTTATGGGTGGTTAAATGAATTAGTTGGAACAATTGAAAATAATGAAAATGTTGCGGCTGTTGGTTCTAAGTTGGTATTTCCATTTTATTTTAATTATAACCGTGAAAAATCCTATAAGATACAACATAGTGGAGATATATTTGCTGAGAGAATGTATCCGTGTTGTTTATATGCAGCTAATAAAGCTGATTCTAATTTAGATATTTTTGATTCAAGTTTAACTAAAAATAATTATTGTATCGCAGTTACAGGTGCGGTAATGTTGGTGGATAAGAAAGTATATGATGATTTGGGTGGGCTTTGTGAAGATTATAATTATGGTCTTGAGGATGTTGATTTTTGTTTAAAAGTATATGAAAATAATTATAATATAATATTTGCAGCTAATTCTCTTTTGTTTCACCATGAATCAAGTACTAGAGTTAAAAATGAAAAGTATTTTGAAAATGATAAACGCAATTACTCTGTTTTTTGGAATAAATGGGGTAATTATCTTTCAAAAAATTTACTTTTAGATAAAATAGAAAATAAAGGGTTTTTTACAAATAAAAAGCTTAAAATAACAATTATTAATCATGATGATAAAAATTTAGATTTTATTAGTAAAATATCAAAAGATTTTGCTAAATTGGGTTTTACAGTTGAGTTAATTACTAATATGAATAATTTATATGTTGGTAATTCATCGGATATTTTACTTTCATTTACAGATAAATACAATTTAAACTCAATAATTGCAAGAAATGACATTGTTAAAGTATTAATTTTAACAGATAGTTCCTTAAGTTCTGATGATTATAATTTAACTGTTTCTTGTGATGAAAGCATATCTTCAGATATTTTAATTAAAAAAGATTTTGTTTTTGAGTTTTTAGATAAACTTGAAAAAATTTTATTAGATGATTATGAGTTTTAAAAATAAATTATTTGCTTTACTTCCTTCAAAATATATTTCACTTAAAGTTAAAGATAAAAAAGAAGCTAATGAACTTATTAAAGGTTATAAAACTATTAGAAATGAAAATTTATTTGATGATGATTTTTACTTAGAGAATTATCCTAAGGTAAAAAATTCAAAAATGGATCCTCTTCTTCACTATATGTTTTTTGGTTTTGATGAAGGTAAAAAACCAAATAAAGACTTTGATGGTGTTTTTTATAAGAATTATTATACTGATGTTGATATAAATCCATTAGTTCATTATGCATTATATGGTGAAGGTAGATTAATAAAACCTGAAAATAAGAATTTGTCTTCATTTAAAGGTGAATTTAAAAATATTTTATTTGTGCTTCATGAAAAGATAGGTACTGTTGGGGGTACTGGATTTTTAAATTTTGATATTATCAAAAACATCAAAAAAGGTTATAAAGCTTTTATTTTAACTTCAGATGGTGTAGATGTCGAACTTTGGAGTGTTGATGATAGATTAGTTAAAATTGCAAATTATGATATTTCTTTTAATTCAAATTTTTCTATCATAGATAATGATGATAATGTTTTGAAGGTTAATGATTTCAAAAAGAATTTAGTCAATGCAAATTTAGATACAATTTATGAAGAAATCCTTTCAAAATTAGATATAAAACTTGTTCATATTAATCATTTAATTAACCATAGTTTTAATTTGATTGATATTATCACTAAAAAAGAAATTCCATTTTTAATTAATCTACATGACTTTTACTATATTTGCCCATCTATTCATTTGGTTGATAAAAATTGCCAATTTTGTAAATTTGAATGCGAAGATTGCACTGGTATTTTATGTGATGACTTATCAAAAATTGAAAATATCAAAGACAAATGGCAATCACTGTGTTTAAATATCTTAAAAAAGTCTCATTTAAATATTGCGCCAACACAAAGTGTTTTAGATATTTATAAAGATATTTATCCAGAATTGAATAACTTCAAAATAATAGAACATGGTGTTGAAATAAACAGGTCAAATTATAAGGCAGAATTATTAACCAATCCAATTAAAATCCTAGTTGCGGGTCATATCTCACCACATAAAGGGTCACTATTGATAAAAAAACTTAAAGAAATGGATAATGATAACAAATTGGAATTTCATTTTCTTGGAACAACAATTCCTAATTTAAATAAATTTGGAGTTAATCACGGCAGATATGAAAGAAAAGATTTTAATAGTTATGTTTCAAAGATTGAACCTTCATTTTCATTAATATTGTCAACATGTCCAGAATCATATTCATACACATTAACAGAATCGTGGATGGCAGGCCTTCCAGTAATAGCTAGTGATTTGGGGGCCCTGCATGAAAGAATCAACGCTTCTGGTGCAGGCTGGCTAGTTGATTTAACTGATATGAACCTTGTATATAATTTCATATTGAATATTGACAATAAAGATTATCAGGAGAAATTATCTAATTTGGATGAAATTAAATTTAGGGATATTTCCGAAATGTCTTTAGAATATAATGAATTATATGAAAAAATAATTGATTAATATGCCAAATTTCAAAATTACTATTGTAGTTGCTACTTATAACTCTGGAAAGTTTTTATGTGAGTTTTTAGATTCAATCAAATCACAAAGTATTGGATTTGATAATCTCGAAGTTATTTTTGTTGATGATAATTCAAATGATGAAAATACATTGAAATTACTTAAAGAGTTTGATGAAAACTATTCAAATGTAAAATCAGTATTTTTAGATGTTAATTCTGGTTTTCCTGGAAGTGGAAGAAACATCGGTTTAAATCTAGCTAGTGCAGCATATGTTATTTTTGCAGACCATGACGATACATATGTCCAAAATGCTTTTGAAGTCATGCTTGATAAAATTGGTGATTGTGATGTTTTAATTTCAAATTTTAACCAAGTATATCCCAATAAAACAGTTCCATTTAAATCAATCTATGGAAATTCTAAAGAAATTAAAGTTGATAATATTGATGAAGATGTTAATCTTTTAAGAGTACCTGCAGCTATTTGGACCAGATTATTTAAAAAAAGCTTTTTAATAGATAATAATATTGAATTTTTGGAAGGAATGTTGGCAGAAGATGTTTATGTTGCTTCTAATTCGTGTTTAAATGCTTCTGGAATAATATATCTTAATAACTTCTATTCATATAATTATAAAATAAGAGATAATGAATTAGATAAATCCACAATCCATATTAGAAATAAAAAGTATATTGAAGCTATACTAAACGGCTATTATAAAATTGATGAAATGCTTATAAATCAAAATAAAACAAGTTATGGTGAAATAATATTTAAAAGTCATCTTACATCATGGTTATATACAATTGTTTTATCTAAATTAACTGATTGTGATAAAAAAGAACTGTTTGAAAAGTCGTTTGATATATTTGATAAATATTATTCAGATGACCCATTCTTTAAAAAAAGATATAATAAGTTAGTTAAATATATTTTAAATAAGGAATTTGATAAGGCCGTTTTAGAATCTAATATTTTAGAAACTACACAAGAAAATTTCAACAATACAAGTATTTTTTCAAAAATAAAACGTAAATTGAGACATTAACATGACAAGATATAAAATATCAGTAATTGTTCCAACATACAATTCAGGATTATTTCTTAACTCATTTATGGATTCGATGATGTATCAATCAATCGGATTTGAAAATATCCAAATAATTTTTGTCGATGATAATTCAACAGATGAATACACGCTATCATTACTTAAACTATTTGAAGAAAACTATTCAAATGTTAAATCAATATTATTAGATGAAAACAGTGGATTTCCTGGAAAAGGACGTAATATTGGAATAGATTCATCCGATGCAGATTATGTAATATTTTCAGATCATGATGATACTTATATGCCAAATTCTTTTGAAGTAATGTATAATACAATTTCCGAAAATGATGCGGATTTTGTTATAACAAATTATTATAAAGTTTTCGGTGATGAAAAAGTCAAAGTTGAAAGTGTTTTTGGAAATGAACATGTTCATGTTAATGATTTTAAAGACGATTTAAGATTGTTTAGTTTAGATCCAAGTATATGGACAAAAATCTTTAAAAAACAGTTTTTAATTGATAACAATATTAGATTTTTGGAAGGGATGTTGGCTGAGGATTTATATGTATTCGTTGTTTCTTTAGTAAAATCAAAATCAACTATTTATTTAGCTGATTTCTACAGTTATAATTATTATATTCGTAATGTTGAAGGTAATAAATCAACTATTCATATAAGAAGTGCTAAATATCTTTACAAAATGATTGAAGGCTACAGAAAAGTTAATAAATTCTTAGAAGAAAATAATCTTCAAGAATATTATTCTGATGTATTTAGATTACACTTTGTTTATTGGTTAACAAGTTTAATTTTAAGTGATCTTTCAAATGATGATAAAGAATTTTTAATTAAAAATATCAATGATTTATTTAAAAAACAATTAGAAATCGCAGGGGGTTTCGATGAAAAAATTTATGGATCGTTATACGAACCAATTTTAAACGATGATTATAATAAAATTGTAAAGAATATTAACTCAATTAAATTAAAAAGAAATATTGTTGGGCTTTTCTCTAATAAATTTAAAAAATCGTCATCATAATTAAATTTAAACACCAATTGTTTTTTTCTAATCTATATTTTTAAAAGATAATTTTTTATATAATCTTTTTCATAATTATATTAGTTACTCATTTTAATTTAAATAATTGGGCGAGTTTGATTGGATAATGTTTGAAAACAACCAGCATTTTAAAAACTTTGGTAAGTATTCTTTTTTACTTACTGAATTAATAAAAAGAGATATAAGTGGTAAATATAAAGATTCCACTTTAGGTTTGTTTTGGAGTTTTTTAAATCCGTTACTTTCAATGATTGTTCTTACAATGGTATTTTCACAGTTTTTTGGAGGGTCTATTCCTAACTTTCCTGTTTATTTATTAAGTGGTAAATTAGTATTTGATTTATTTGCTAATGCAACAACGGGGGCTATGGATTCAATTAAAGGAAATTCTGAAATTATTAAGAAAATATATGTTCCAAAATACATGTTTGCGGTGGGAATTGTATGTTCGGAGTTTATTAACTTTTTAATCTCATTGATTGTATTGATTGCGGTAATGATTGTTACTGGTGCTCCATTTTACATGTCACTTTTTTATTCTCCAATTCCTTTGTTTTTCTTATTGATTTTAACTATGGGGGTTGGATTAATACTTGCGACTGCTACAACATTTTTCACTGATATTAAATATTTATATGGTGTTTTAATAATGCTTTTATCATTTATGACTCCATTATTCTATCCAATTGAAATGATTCCTGAACAATATTTATTATTATTTAAAATAAATCCACTTTATGCTGCTGTTAAGTGTTTTAGGGATATTGTATTAAATGGAACTTTTCCTGAAATGAATTACTTTATTTATTTGATTATAACATCATTTATAGCATTAGCTATTGGAATTTATGTATTTTATAAAAAACAAGATGAGTTCGTACTTAATATTTAGAGGTTAGGCAATGACAATTCAATTAAGATATCCAAAAAAAGTTTTTCAAATAAACGAAAAGGGTAAATCTGATTGGAATGATTTAGATAATATTTTGATTGATGATTGGGATAATGTAGCATCAACTAATGTATCCTCAGCTCAAAAGCCTGCTGTTTTAGTTATTAGTGATTTTAATTTTAATATTCCAGATGATGCTCGTGTTTCTGAAATTGTCATTGAACATGATTTTCACAAGGATTCTTCACAAAATCCAATTAAAATGGAGCCGCCTAAAATAAAACTGACTATTGGGGATGAAGAATTTGAAACTAGCTCTTTTATTGATGCGGATATCTTTCCTTCAGATCGTAGTGTTTTAATAGCTCTTGAAGATGTTAAAGGTGAAGATATTAAAGATGATAATTTTAAGCTTGAATTTGAATTTCCTGAAAATTCAAGTAAAAATGAAGGATTGTTATTTTTCGATTTTGTTCGTGTAAGACTTGTTTTTGAAATTAAAAAATATATTTTATCTTGTGGTGAAACAAATACATATTTCCCCGATGAAGATAATCCACTACAATTAGCTGTTGGGGATGAATTTAGATATTCACTTTACTTTAGGAACTTTAATGGAGTTTCCACCGAAAGGCAGGAAGTTAAAATAAATATTCCTGAAGGTTTTGAATTACTCCGATATTATTTTAAAGCAAGTAAAATTAATAAACTAACTGATGATGATATTGATGAAGAGCTTTATGAAGATGAATTTGACAAAGATAACCTTATTTGGTATCCATCAGTTCGTGGTAAAGGTTCTGCAGCTATTAGATTAGTTTTAAAATGTTGTAGTGAAGGTTTAAAAACTTTATCTGGTTATACAGAAAATTATGGTGTAACTCCTAATTTCTATGTTGATGTTCATCCGAAGGACTTTGAAAGTCCTCCTAATCTATTTGATGAAACAACAAATATTTGGGGAACAGAATTAGGTGACGATGAACATTATAAATTATTAAATAAGGACATTGTAATTGATGTTAAAAATGTATCAATGGAATTTAAAAAACCGCAGGAAAAAGTAGATAATCTTAAAGAATACTGCATTAAATGGGTTAAAAGAGAATTAAAACCTAAAATGAAATTTAAAGCATTGGACGATATTTCATTTTCAATTAATAAAGGTGAAAGAGTAGGAATCATCGGTTTTAATGGAGCTGGAAAAAGTACAATATTAAAAATCTTATCTGGTGTTTTAAAACCAACCAGGGGTGAAATTATTACTAATGGTATTGTTGCACCATTACTGGAGCTTGGTGCTGGTTTTGACCATAATTATAGTGGTCGTGAAAATATATTTTTAAATGGGGCTATTTTAGGTTATTCTAGAGAATTTTTGGAAAGTAAATATGATGAAATATTAGAATTTTCAGAATTGGATGATTTTATTGATGTTCCAATTAAAAATTATTCTTCCGGTATGGTGGCTAAATTAGGATTTTCTGTTGCAACTATTGTGGAACCGGATGTATTGATTTTAGATGAAGTTTTATCGGTTGGAGATGTTAAATTCCAAAAGAAAAGTGGAGATAAACTTAAATCAATGATGGGTTCTGGGGTTACTGTATTATTGGTATCTCATGCAATAGATAACATTCGTGAGTTATGTACAAGAGCAATTTGGCTTGATAACGGTAAATTAGTAATGGATGGGGATGTTGATTATGTCTGCGATGCATATATTGAAGCAGCTAAAAAAGCATCTGAAGAACAATTGAGCGGTATACAGTTAGGATAATATGTATTTTAAACATAAAGTATTTGGAAAATTGTTTAATATTTTTTCTAAATCTTCAATTGATGATAATCTTGTTTCATTTATAATTGATTCTAATAAATCTTTTAGTGGGAATTTAAACTTTGTTAAAAGAGAACTTGAAAAAAGAGGAAATTTTGAATTTAACTATTTCTATAAAGATAAATTTTCTATTAACAAATTAAAAAAACTGGCAAAGTCACATTATGTTTTTTTAAATGACAACTTTTTTCCACTAGCTTTTATGAATTTTAATAAGGATACTACTGTAATCCAACTATGGCATGCACCAGGTGCTTTTAAAAAGTTCGGTGCAAGCATTGAAGATAAAGAAATGCTTTTGAAAGTTTCTGCAAGCACAGATTATTTGATTACAACTTCAAAAAATGTTGAAAATTATTATGCCGAGGCTTTTCAAATTAAAGATAAATCTAAAATAAAGCCATTGGGTCTTCCACGAGCGGATTATTATTTTGAAAATCATGATTTAGATTATTTAAAAAAATTATTTTATAAAAAATATGCTTTGGATGAGAATAAAAAAATAATCCTTTATGCCCCTACATTTAGGGAAAATGAAGAGTTTAACAATGTTTTTAATTATTTAAATTTAAAGGAATTCAATGAAAACTTGTCTGATGATTATATTCTAGTATTGAGACTTCACCCTAAGATTAAAAACTTTTATGGGGCTAACATTACAGATTCTGAGTTTTATATTGATTGCAGTGACTATGAAAACGAACAGGAACTACTTTTGATTTCGGATATTTTAATAACGGATTATTCATCAGTAATGATTGAATTTTCACTTTTAAAAAAACCAATCATATTTTTTGCATATGATTTGGATAATTATTTATCTAATGAACGTGGATTTTACATTGATTATAAAAATGATTTGCCGGGAGCGATTGTTTATGATTCCAATCAATTAATCGAATGTTTATCTTGTGATATGCCTTCACATGATTTTGAAAATTTTTTAAAAACTCAATTTGACTATATTGATGGAAATTCATCTAAACGTGTTGTAGATTTTATCTTAAATGGGGGCATTTAATGGATGATATTAAAGTCAGTGTAATTATTCCAGTTTTTAATCAGGAAAATTATATTTCTGCAACTTTAGATTCCATTTTAAATCAAAATTTTAGAGATTTTGAAATCATTGTAATTGATGATGGATCAACTGATAATAGCTTAAAAATAATCAACGATAAGCTTTCAAACTCACAAATTAAGCATAAAATTATCCATCAAGAGAATTCTGGCGTTGGCAGTGCTAGAAATAAAGGAATTGATGAAGCCTGCGGCGAATATTTATTATTTGTTGATGGTGATGATTATATTTCAAGTAATCATCTATCTGAGCTTTATAACGGTGTAAGTGATTTTAGCCTAACACAACTTGTTAAAAAAACTGTTGATTCAACGACTAGTCCTTATTTTTATCATGAATTAGAAATGTCAACCGAAGACTTCATTAAATTGGAACTTGAGATGAAAATACCATTTAATTTTGTACAATTACTTTATAAAAGTGATATTATTAAAAACAACAATTTAAAATTTAGTTGTGATGTTATTTATGGTGAAGATTTGGAATTTGCACTTAATGCTTTAAGTTATGGAAATACAATCCGAATAAGTAATGAAACCACTTATTTTTATATTCAACATAATGCATCTGCAATTAACACATCTGGTTTTAAACGATTTGAAATTGTAAATGTATTGGAAAATATTGCTCAAAATTATAAAGACAGAAATTTGAATAACCTTTCGGATTTAATTTATACTTCAAGAATTCCTAGAGCTATTTTTGGAAATATGAATTATTTTTTTTATAATGATTATAATTTTGATGAAGTTATAAATCAAATGGAGAAATTAGATTTGTTTAATAAATTATCTATGTTTAAAGGGGATAAAAAGTTTACAATTAAAATTAAGTTATTTTTATTTAATCCAAAATTATATTATGAAGTGTGGAAAAAATTTAAAAATTCAATATGATTAACATGAAAGTTTCTGTTGTTACACCTAATTATAATGGGGAAAAATTTCTTAAAAACTATTTTAAATCACTTAATGAAAATAGTGAATATATTGGTGAAATTATAATCATTGATAATGGATCTGATGATTCTAGTTTAGAATTTATTAAAAATTCGGCTTTTAATTTTCCTGTTGTTTTAATTGAAAATGATGAGAACTTGGGTTTTGCACCGGCGGTTAATCAAGGAATTTTAAAATCAAAATATGATTATATATTATCGTTAAATAATGACACTCAAATTAAAAAAGGTTCTATAGAAAAGATGCTTAATTTAATAACTGAAGATAATGTTTTTTCGGTTCAAGCTAAAATGCTTCAATTTAACAATAAGGATTTAATTGATGATGTTGGAGATGAGTATAATCTACTTGCATGGACTAAAAAACGTGGTGAAAATCAACCATCAACAAATTATAAAGAAGTAGATGAAATATTTTCAAGTTGTGCAGGCGCAGCATTATATAATAAAGTTATTTTAAGTGAATTAGGCTTTTTTGATGATAATTACTTTGCATATATGGAAGATGTTGATTTAGCTATTAGATCCCAAATTAATGGTTATAAAAATCTGTTTTGTCCGGATGCAATTGTTTATCATATCGGAAGTGCAACATCTGGAAGTAGATATAATAACTTTAAAGTTAGGTTAGCTGCTCGAAATAATGTTTGGACAGTTTATAAAAATATCCCAATTCCTTTAAAAATTATTAATTTCGTATTTTTATTTTTAGGGTTTTTTATTAAATACATATTCTTTTTAAGGAAGGGTTTTGGTTCAACTTACTTAAATGGTGTTAAAGAAGGTTTAAAAACCAGAACTAATGTTAATAAAGTTATTTTTAAAAAATCCAATACAAAAAATTATTTTAAATTAGAATATAAATTAATTATAAATACATTAAAATTTTTAAAAAAGTGAAAACATGGATTTATCTATTGTTATTGTTAATTATAATACATTTGAACTGACAAAAGATACTATTAATTCAATATTAATGTATTCTTATCCATTTGATTTTGAGATTATCGTCGTTGATAATGCATCAAGTGATGACAGTCTGGAAAAGCTTAAAAATCACTTTAAGAATAATGTTAAATTCATTGCTTCATCAAAAAATAATGGTTTCGCATCAGGAAATAATCAAGCTTTAAAAGAAATTAACTCTAAATATGTATTACTTTTAAATTCGGATACAATTCTATGGAAAGATACTTTAGAAAATATTTATCATTATATGGTGGAAAATAAGGATGTTGGAGCTTGCGGATGTCAGGTACTTTTAGAGGATGGTACATTAGATAAAGCATGTAAAAGATCTTTTCCAAATGTGAAAAATTCATTTTTTAGATTATTCCACATACCCACTAAAAGCAGTGATAATAACTATAACTTAGATAATTTAGATGATGATGGTATTTATGAGATTGATTGTCTAACTGGAGCGTTCATGTTCATTAGAGTCGATGTTTTATCGCAAATCGGATTTTTAGATGAGACTTTTTTCATGTATGGTGAAGATATTGATTTATGTTATAGGATTAAAAAAGCCGGATGGAAAATAGTTTATTATGGTAAAAATAAAATAACTCATTTTAAAGGTTCAAGTAGTAAAAAACAAAGACCTAAATTAATTTATGAATTTTATAGAGCGATGTATATTTATTATAAAAAACACAATGCTTCTCAAAACAATTTTTTAGTTAATGTGATTGTTTATATTGGAATTGCAATTTTATGCATTTTAAAACTTTTTTTAAATATTTTCAAAACGAAAAATTAAATATTGAATAAAATTCATAACTAAAAACATACTAATTTAGTGGTAATATGATACGTGAAAATCAAAGAATATTTAATCTTCTAATGGTTTTACTTGATGTAGTTATAGTAATTTGTTCATTAGGAATTGTATGGTGGTTACGTTTTAAAACAACGATGTTTGGCCCTATTGGTGGACATTTAAGTTTTCAAAGCTATGTTTTATTTTTAACCTTTGCAATTATACCAACTTATTTAATATTATACTTTGGTTTTGGATTATATAAACCGCGCAGAACCTATAAAACAATTTTTTCAGAAGCAACTCAAATTATTAAAGTAAATATAGTCGCTTTTGTTGTATTGGTGGCTATTTTATTTATTATTAATCAACCTGATTTCTCAAGAATCATGTTATTTTTATTAGGTATTGTGGCTACTGTATTTGGTATTATTGAAAGATTCGTTATTAGGAATTTTTTAAAGAAAATACGCTCAGATAATAGGAATTTAAAATATATTCTAATTGTTGGAGATAATGATTTAGCATTTACTTTTGCTCGTAAAATTAGAAATAATCCTTATTTAGGTTTTGCTATTAGTGGATTTTTAGGAAGAAAAAATCGTGTTGGAATGGAAATTGAAGGAAGTAAAATTATAGGTTCGTTTGATGATTTGGATGATATATTAAATGAAAATAGTTTTGATAGGGTTGTTTTAGCCATTCCCTTAAAATATTATTATAAAATCGACGAACTTGTAGAAAGCTGTGAACGTGTTGGAATTAAGGCAGAAATCATCCCGGATTATATTAGGTATTTTCCAGCTCAGCCATCTGTTGATATGATAGAGGATATTCCTATTATTAATATCAGATATGTTCCTTTAGATGATGCATTCAATAAGTTTTTAAAATATACATCTGATTATATAATTGCTATTATAGCTATTATTATTACATCTCCTATAATGTTAGTTACAGCAATTGCAATTAAATTAACTTCTCGCGGACCGATTATATTTAAACAAGAAAGAATTGGTTATCTGGGCAAACCTTTTAAAATGTATAAATTTCGTAGTATGAAAGTTCAAAATCCATCTGATGAAAAATCTGAATGGACTACAAAAGATGATCCAAGGAAAACAAAAATTGGGGATTTTATCAGGAAAACTAGTATTGATGAATTACCACAATTTTTCAATGTTTTAAAAGGGGATATGAGTGTTGTTGGTCCTAGACCTGAAAGACCATATTTTGTTGATGAGTTCAGAAAAGAAATTCCAAAATATATGGTAAAACATCAAGTTAGACCGGGCATAACTGGTTGGGCACAAGTTCATGGTTGTAGGGGAGATACTTCCATTAAAAAACGTATTGAATATGATATTGAGTATGTAGAAAACTGGCATATTGGATTGGACTTGGGAATAATGATTAAAACTGTTGTAAAGAAGAATCCTAATGCTTATTAATAATATTATTTTTTTATTTTGGAGCATTTTTTTAGTTTGCTGTTAGATAGGATTGGACGATTACTCGTCCGCACCCTCTTTGGAACCGTACGTGTCCGTTAGCCGAACATACGGCTCGAGCAGAACTT
>CACZPT010000025.1 GCA_902783085.1 uncultured Methanobrevibacter sp. | reverse complement strand
TTTTTTGATATTATTCTTTTTAAAAATCATTGATAAAATAATGACAATCACACATACTCCAAATAATAAAACAAAACCACCAAAATGTGTTAAATTTGGCATTAGAATATCAGAAAATGGATTTGATAAATTATGATTAATGAAATAAAATAAATCTATATTAAAATCAGACAATATTAAAACCTCATTAGTATATTAGAATTTAAAATATTTAAAATATATGAAAGATAATATACATTACTGTTGGTGAGAGATTGTACACAAAAGAAAAAATCTTAGATGAAGTAAACGCCATAAGAGCTGAAATCGGCCATGATTCAGTGAATATTTATATTGAAGAAATTTATTTTAATGAAAGAACTAATGAATTATGGATAATAACTGAAGATAGACCTGATAAATCTGCCATTATAGGAAAAGGCGGATGGGTTGTTGGAAAACTTAAAGAAAAACTTAGTTTAAATAGTATTCATGTTGAAAGTTATGGTGACTATCTTCAAAAAGATTACAAACTAAACTTATCTAAAAGAACAATAAACAATTTTAATTTTGAATTTATTGGTATGAAAAATCTGGAAAAACTAATTCAAGATAAGTTAGACAATATTTATAGTTTTAATTTTGAAGATTATATAAATGAAAATCAATTTATAGAATCTGAAAGTGTTGAAGCTGTTGTTGCTCTTTCAGGTGGTGTTGACAGCAGTTTTTCATTAATACTTGCTAAAAAGTTAGGTTTTAATCCTGTAGCAGTTACTGTTGATCCGGGAACAATTATTCTTCCAAATCAATTTAAATTAAATATTAAAAATTTGACTGAAAAATTGAAAATTAAACATGAATATTTGAAAGCGGATTATAGTGAAATAATTGATGAGACTATTGCAGGTAGGCTCCATCCATGTGGAAGATGTTCTAAAAATACATCTGAAATTGCCAAAAAATATGCAATTGATAATGAAATTCCAATAATTATATTTGGTGATATGCTTGCAACCGGAACACAATGTATAAATAAACAAGATGATTCATTATATCGACTGAACCTTCCAGCAAGTTTGTCCACATCCAAGCAAGAAATAAAATCATTAATCGGAAAATACGATTTAAGGGAGTTTAAAGGATTTGGATGTCCACTACTTTATGAGACTCACAAAAAATATCCTCATTTTAAAAAATATTCAATACAAAGAATACTTAGAGAAACACGTTCACAAGCTCTTGAAGTTGGCGATGCATTAGATTTAATATGGAGTTTTTATAAACTCTAAAAATAAGGCCGATTAATTAGAAATATTAGAAAATTAATAGAAGCTGAGCTTTACATGAATTTATGTATTCCATTAATCCCAAAATATAACTAATTAACCCGAGTTACAATTAAAAATCATAACTAAATATACTTTGTAATAAGAAGTATATAAAGTTTAGGCATGCCTAAAAAAATAAGTAAAAGGAATTAAATACCCTTTTTTTCAAATTCTTCATCCAAAAATAATTTAATATTATCACGTGCTTTTTCAACCATCTCAGGAGCAGGTCCGCCAACAACACGTCTGATTTTAACATTTTCTGCAGGATTCAAAGCATCCTGAATCAACTCATCAGATAAACCCAACTTATCAAAACCCAAATCAACAGCAATATTATCAATGAACTCTGAAGTAATATCCTCTTCAGCCATATTATTTGAAGTAGCTTCATGAACAATACGGCCAACAATTTTATGAGCTGTTCTAAACGGTATTTTCTTTTCACGAACCATAATATCAGCTAAATCAGTTGCAGTTGCAAAATTACGTCCGGCTAACTGAGCACATCTTTCAGTGTTAAATTCAACAGAAAGCAACATTCTTGTAACAATTGATAAAGTATCTTGAGTTACCTTAACTGCATTCCATAAATGAGGAGTGATTTCTTGCAAATCACGATTATAAGTATATGGAATAGCTTTAAGAATAGTTAAAACAGTTACGAGTTCACCATTAACAATAGTAGATTTTGCACGTGCAAGTTCAGCAACATCGGGATTTTTCTTTTGAGGCATAATAGAAGATGTTGATGAATATTCATCAGCCATTTCAATAACACCAAATTCATAAGTGCTCCACAAAATAAGCTCTTCACATATTTTAGATAATGTAGTACACAAAGCAGTTAAATCAAAAACCGTTTCTGAAATAAAATCCCTTGCAGAAACACCATCCATTGAATTTTCCAAATAAGCATCAAAACCCAATAAATCAGTAGTTAATTGTCTATTAATCGGAAAACTAGTAGTTGCCATAGCGGCAGAACCTAAAGGATTTAAATTAACACGTTTATAAGTGTCTTCAAAACGTTGATAATCACGTTTAAGTGCTTGTACATGAGCCATTAAATGATGAGCAATAGTAATAGGCTGAGCATGTTGTAAATGAGTAAATCCAATAAACACACTTTCTAAATGCTCACCAGACATTTCAACTAATCCTTCCATAAACTCCAAAATTCCAATTTGAATTTCAATGATTTTTTCTCTTAAAACAAGTCTAATATCTGTAGCTACTTGATCATTACGTGATTTTGCAGTATGCATAAACCCCGCTTCAGATCCAATTTTAGATGTTACATAATTCTCAATAGCCATATGAACATCCTCAACAGATGAATCAAATACTAAAGCACCATAACCTTCTTCTTTAAGTTCATCTAAAGCGGCTAAAATATTATCCGCAACATCAGCATCAATAATATTTTCATGCTTTAACATGGAAGTATGAGCAAAATTAGTCTTAATATCTGCATCAAAGATAATTTTATCAAATTCAAGTGAAGAAGTATATTCAGCAGCTTCATCAGCCATTCCTGTTTTAAATCTACCATCTCTAATATTATCCACAAGAATCACCCATTAAAAATTAAAAAAAAGAAAAAAGATTTGAAAAAAATCTATTTTTTCATTTCAGTGTATCCACATTTACCACAAGCTACCCTATCACCATGGTCAGCCATGAATACACCTTCACCACAACGAGGACAAATTTGATTTTTTCTTTCTAATTTGTCGCCATCTACTTTGTAAAGATCAGATTTTCTTACCATTAAAATCACCTATTCTTCTGCTTCTTCATCTTCAGATGCTTCTTCAACTTCTGTATTTTTAGCAATTACATGTTTAGTTTCAATGTATTCTAAATCTTCTACAGTATTATAAACTTTAGCATAACCTAATGCTTTAGGTTCACCGTAATGTGGTTGTATATTATCTACAACAATTAATTCTTTTTTAGTGTTTAATAAAGCCACTAATTTAGATTTAACATCTAATATTTTAGGAGTTGCTTCTCCATCGTAATCAACATAGAATTTGATTTCATTTCTATTAAACACCTTATTTTCTTTTTCTTCAAAAATATCAATTTCCATAATTAAGCCTCACTTAATATTATTCTTTAATAAATGCATCAATAATCTTTTGAGCTTTATCTTTAGTATCAGAAACTTTTAAAACAACTAATCCCTCATTAGGTTGACCATATAATATGGTTGTATCTGCACTAGCCATTAAGATGCAAGGAAGAACAGCAAGATCTTCTTCCCCTGCTACTTCAATTATATAGCAATCATTATTGCTAGATAATTCAAGAGCTTGACCTATGGTTTCCCATAGATCATCAGTAATAGTCCCTGCAGGATTATCAGCTTTTAAAATATTTTCTACATATATAACCTCATGATTATAATTTTTTCTCTGAATTACATTATCAATAATTGCAATATCCGGATGCAAATCATGTTTAATAAGATTAGTAAAAGTAGCGTCGCCAACAGAAATTAAAAACTTAGAAGATTTAATTACATCAATAGCATCTTCAAAGTCAGGATATAATTCACCTAATGGTTTTTTAAGTTCTAGGATTATATCTTTATTTAATTCCTTATCCAAACGTAACACTAAATCACTACCTAACTCTTAAACAGTATTCTCCAGGAATTTGAATATTTAATTCACGAGCTAATTCAGATTCTTCAGGATCTGTAATAATTAAAAGACCACTCCAATTATCCGAAGTAGGATTACCACAAACCGGACAACGTTCTTTTGATGATAACATTTTACAAACAGTACACGCCTTCATTTTTAAGCCTTCTTACCTTTTTGTTTAGCTTCTTCAATCCATTCAAATCTACCTAAATTATTTTGCCTCATCGTAAGACCAATTTTAGTATCTTTAACAGAATTGTCTTTAAGACTAATAGCTACGGTTCTTGCTCTAACTAAATCTCCTTCATCTAAACTTTTATTAGATTCTCTTGCAAGAAGAGCTCCTCTTTTAGAATCATATGTAATAAAGTCATCAGTGACTTGTGATACATGGATTAAACCATCCATAGGACCAATTCTAACAAAAGCTCCAAATTCAGCTATTTCAATAACTTCACCATCCATAATTTCTTGTTGTTCTGGTTTAAAGAAAATTGAGTTAAAAACAACTTTATGGTAAGAAGCTCCATCACCCATAATAAGTTTACCTTCGCCAAGTTCTTCAATTTCATTAACACAGATGAACAAACCTAAGTTCTTATCTAAACGAGCAACATAAGTCTCATTTAAAGTTTCGATAGCGACCTTTTCAATAGGTTCGTCGAATCTACGAGGAGGTATTCTTACTGTGTCTTCGATTTTGATCTTGTAGTACAAAATAATCCCTCATTTTTTTCATTTTTTAATAATTTGATAAGTTTAATATATTTTATATCTTACCATCAATAACTATATAATTTTTTTGTCTTAAATAAACTATTGTGATACCTTTTGATTTTGCACGTTTTTTTAATTCTATATCATTTGTAGCTAAAACTTCTGAAACTCTAAGCAACGCATCATCCACAGTTTCATTTTCAAGTAATGAAATATCCTTTATTTCA
>CACZPT010000024.1 GCA_902783085.1 uncultured Methanobrevibacter sp. | reverse complement strand
AGCTCACATCGAAACACATTTATTCATAAACGGACAAACCCTAGTATATTATAACTAAATTTTAATATATGTTCAGTTGTTAATATGTTGACTAGAAGCAGAATGTTGCAAGAAATAGAAAAATTATTAATCTCAGAAGGATATAAAACATCTGATATTTATGACCAGGGTTCTTTTGATATTGTAGCTCGTAAAAACTTATTAATTTTGCTTTTAAAAACATTCATAAATATCGATAGTGTTAATGAAAGCAATTCTCATGAAATGAAGCAATTAGCTAATATTTTTCTAGCTTCACCCATTATTATTGGAGAAAAATCCAGAAACGGCATGCTGGGAGATGGTGTAATCTATGAAAGATACGATATACCTGCCATTTCTTTTGAAACATTGAAAAATATGATTTTATTTAATGAGTATCCTGAAATCCTTGCAGATAGGGGCGGATATTTTGTTAAAATTGATGGAAATGTAATTAAACAATATCGTGAAGATTATTCATTATCTCTAAAAGATCTAGCTGATTTAGCCCATGTATCAAGGGCAACAATGTATAAATACGAAAATGAAATTGTAAGAGCCAATACTGAAACTGCAATGATTTTAGAAGAAATATTAAATACAAAAGTAACACTGGACATTGATATTTTAAAATACAACCAAGAAGAACAAATTCAATATCATACAACTGGTGAAAGTGCTGAAGATTTATCAAAACTAGGTTACGGTGTCGTATCAACAAATAAAAGTCCATTTGATGCAGTTGCAAAAGATAAAAAATCTTCACTGATAGCCAATGTTGAAAAAAATAGAAGTCATAAAACTCTTAAAAGAATGGCCGTTCCATTAAAAGATTTATCTATAATTACTTCATCAGAACCCGTGTTTATAATCAATAATGATAAAATAAAAGAATCCATTGGAACAATACCTGTCATCAAATCATGGGAATTAAAAGAATTTGAACATTCACAAGAATTATTAAAATTAATTAGAGAACGAAAAGAAAATTAATGTGATAATATGGAAGATTTAAAAATTGAAGGATTAAAAGATTATCCAATAAAATGGGTTTGTAACTTTAGAGGTCAACGTGCAATTGGAATTTGCGGATATTCACAAAAAATCGCAATGTTTGCAGCTGATGAACGAGTATCCAAAATATTAGACGACATTATAATTGGCACTATTGAAAATCAGGAAGGTTACGGATGTGAAGAAAAAGACAGATGCTGTAACTTTGAATGTGAATATTGCAAAATAAACCCAAGACAATACTTGCAGATTACAGGAAAAAAACCCTCCAACAAAAATGTGAAAGAGTTAACTGAAGGATTAAAAAGTCTAAATGATGAATTAAAATCCTTAAAAATCGTTCCATTTGAAGAATATGATGTAGTCAATTTTAATGATTAAAATCTTTTTAAAACTCCCATATCTTTTATTATTTCATTTTTACTGGCAACACCGAATGTTATTAAATCAATGAAATCTAAATTATTTAAAAAAGCAAATGCTTCATCCGGCATCAAAATGCCCGCAGCAAAAATACGGCAAGCGATAATTTTTTTATTTAAGCTCAAAAGCTTTTCTCTAAACTCTTCCCTTTGATTTTTTAAAAAAGATGGAATATCCATCATATAAGCAAAGCTATTGATTGGAATCATGTAAAAATCAAATAAATCCATATCGATACAATTATTAATCAATTTATCGGTGGTTTTATAAGGAAAAGCCGTTATAATTCCAGATAAAACCCCAACATCATTAATTTCACCAAGAATTTTTGAAGTTAAACTCCAATTATAACCATCAACAATGAACTCATCAACAAGCATTAAAGGACAATCATAATTTGAAAAAAATTCAATATCCTTATCCCAGTCAACTTCACCAGCTATTTCATAATTTGGAGCCATATAATCCATATTTGATTTACCTACTGTTGCAATCACTTTCATATTACAACCCACATCACAAGCTAAATCAAAGCCTTTAATTAAATTCTCATCATTAACTAGGTTAATAGCCCTAATACCTTCATCATAAGCTTGAATGATAATATCGGCTATTTTATCAGGTTGTGAATATAAATCCAGCTGATAAATTCTTGATCTATGGCCAAAATATGGCTCTGCAATAAAAGGAGCATGACCCAATATTGTTTCTGGAATAGAATGGTTTTTAAATTTAAAATCTTTTGAAAAAATAATATCTTCCCACTTATTCTCTTTCAACAACAACAGCTGTTCCATAGACTAAAATTTCTTGCATTACATCAGATATTTCATTTGAATCAAATCTGATTGCAACGATTCCATTGGCACCTAATTCCTTTGCATGATCAATTGCCCTACTTAAAGCTTCATCTCTGGAATCTTCCATCATTTGAACATATTGTTTGATTTCTCCACCAAATAACGATTTTATACCCGCACCGATTTGTCCACCAGCACCTCTACTTCTGACAGTTAAACCATATATGAACCCTTTTGTTTCAACAATTTTAAATCCTGGAATATCATTAGCAGTTGATATTGCAAATTCATTTACTGATACCATAATAATTTCTCCCAAAATCTTAACTATAATTAAATTTTAAATAATAAGAAATATATAAATTTAATTAATATTTACGAATAATAAAAAAATATGGTGAAATAATGAAAGTACTTGTTGCAGATGCAATAAATGAAAAGGGGATTGAAAATTTAAAAAATGTCGCAGAAGTGGTAGTTGATACTAGCATAACCCCTGAAGAGTTATTAAATACAATTAACGAATATCATGGGATTGTAGTACGAAGTAGGACAAAAATCACAAAAGAAATTATTGATAAAGCAGATAATTTAAAAATAATTGCAAGAGCCGGTGTTGGAGTAGACAACATTGATTTAGATGCAGCTACTGAAAAAGGTATTATGGTAGTAAATTCACCTGAATCAACATCCATTACTGTAGCCGAACATACAATGGGATTATTACTAAATATGGCTCGTAAATTATCAATTGCAGATAAATCCGTGAAAGATGGTAAATGGGAAAAGAAAAAATTCATGGGTGTTGAACTTAGAAATAAAACCCTCGGTGTTATTGGAATGGGTAGAATTGGTTCACAAGTAGTAAATAGATGTAAAGCATTTGAAATGGATGCTATTGCATACGACCCATACTTACCTGAAGAAGTAGCTAATCAAATGGGTGTTGAATTAACCGATTTAGAAACCGTTCTTAAAAATGCTGATTTTATCACAATTCATGTTCCATTAACTCCCGAAACTAAACATTTAATATCCGATGATGAATTTGAAATAATGAAAGATACTGCATTTATTACTAATTGTGCTCGTGGTGGAATCATTGATGAAGAAGCACTTTATAATGCTTTAGCCAATAATAAAATTGGTGGGGCTGCACTTGATGTATACGAAAATGAGCCACCGGCTAAAGATTCAAAATTATTCGAACTTGACAATATTGTCTTAACCCCACATATTGCAGCATCAACTAAAGAAGCACAAAGAGATGCAGCAATTATTGTGGCTGATGAAATTATTGAATTATTCCAAGGTGGAACCCCTGCAAATGTTTTGAATATGCCTAGGATTGATAATAATACTTATCAAGAATTAACTCCATATTTTGAATTATGTGAAAAATTAGGTAGTTTCATTTCACAAGCCGTAAACGGGAAAATAATAGATTTAGAAATCGTTTACAGTGGAGAACTTGCTAAAATTGATAATTTAGAACTTTTAACTAGAACTGTTATTCAAGGTGCTGTAAATCCATTTTTAAGCTCACCAGTAAATGCTGTAAATGCTTCACTTGTAGCTAAAAATCGTGGAATTAACATAACTGAAGGCAAAAAAACTAATGCTAAAGGATATGAATCATTAATTAAAGTAATAGCTAAAAGTGAAAAAGATACATTTTCTGCTGAAGGAACCACATTACATGAAGCAAGAATCTTAAAAGTTAATGATTACTGGGTAGATGTAATTCCTAAAGGACATATGTTTATTGCAAAATATGAAGATGTTCCTGGAAGTATTGGTGCGATTGGTACCAAATTAGGAGAATACAACGTTAATATTGGAATTATGCAAGTTGGTCGTGACAAAAAAGGTGGAAGAGCTATTATGGTCTTAACCTTAGATAAAGAAATCCCAACCGAAGTAATCAAAGAAATCCAAAACTTAGACAATGTTTATGAAGCTATTGGATTAGAATTATAATAGAAAACAATTTCACCATATTGTTTTTTATTTTTTAATATTTTTTATAAATTCGTTTAATATTGCCATTTTCATCCAATTCAATATTAACCGCACCATTTATGATGATATTATTTTGATTTTCAAAATCTTCGTATGTCCTTTTTGGTGCATAATCCTCTTCTTCTGTGTCTTCATCAAAAAAACCAGGTTTTATAACTTCACCTTCTTGTAAAACATCACTCTCATCAAAAAAGTCTTCAATATTATCATCAGATTTATCTGAATAATCTCCAACACTATATTCGGCAATATTTCCATATTTATCATATGCCATAAATGTTTCAAGACTATATGGAAGACAAACAATCATGTGAAAAACACCATACTTTGAAAATGTAGTTAAATCCGCCCCAGAAGGTCTTGCACTTGGTCCTGGATGTGAATGAACAGATCCCCAGTATTTTAAAGTTGGAGGCAACATCTCTGAATGGATAACCGCCCCAGTATTTCCTGTTTCACCAGGTATGAAAATAAGTCCTGTCAAATAAAGTTTTCTATCTTCTATTTTTCCATCAAAAAATGCTAAAAATTCGTTAGGATAAGATTGTTTAGAATAATAGATTACAGAATCTAAGACTTCCCTGTCCACACAAACTTCATCAAATTCGTCTTTTTCGTCGTTGAATAGTTTAGATAAAAAACTCATTATTTATCCCCCAATAAATTTATAAAAAATTCTTTAGTGAAAATTGGAATATTACAGTCAACATAAATAAATCTGCGATATGATGTTTGATTAATATTTTTAGCTTTATTAAATCCAGTTACTCCCTTATTTTTCTTATAAAAAGCAATTCCTCTTTTTTTCCAATTTTCAACATCATTTAAATTGATTCCATTTTGAAATAATAATTCATGAATATCAAAAGATTTTAAACCATGAATTTTTTCGTTGGCTATTTCAGATGGATATTTTGATTTTAAAAATTCAATCCCATAGCCATTAACACAATTTCTCCAAGCTTCATCCTGCCTCCATTTAAAATATTTGAAAACATCTTCATTATTAAGTGGAATTATTCTTGAATCGAATGAAATAGGCTTTGAAAATTCTTCATTATAATTACTAGTAAATGAAGATGAAGTAAAACTGGCAAATACAGAATTAATTTTTTCAACACGACCATTATAAGGAATATTATCTAACAAAATGTTAATTTCATCAGAAAATGTGTAAATAAAAGATGGTGAAAACTCCTTAAATAAATCTTTACAGACTTCAACCATTATTTTATAGAATTTATCATCATATGGCTTATTAAGTTCCATTTTTTTTGAAAATGAATGGAAATTTCTACCATCTAATCTTAAAACGATTTTAGAATTAAAAGGAATTCTTAAATCTGCATAAATTTCATATTCTTTCATTAAAATCCAACAGTTATTGTTTCATTGAAACTTTTAAGTAATTTAATAGCTGAAATAGCTGCAAGCATACTTGTTTTAGGATTTGCGGAACATGGATGATTCATAGTAATTGTTTTAAATTCGCCAAAATCTCCTCTAGCAGTAATTTCGTGAACATTTCTATCAACATCAGGATCAACAATTATTTTAACATTAATATCCTGATTACAAGCCATACTTATAGTGGCAGCAACATTAATATTCAATGGGAACACCTTAACTGCATCAGAAGCTTTACCTTCAAACAATACTTTTTCTTTATCAATATCCATACCTAAAGATTTTGGGGATTTGCGTGTGACTAAGGAAACATCCTGTAAATTAAAATCTGAAACAGCTTTGATTCCATCCAAACCAACAACAGCACCAGAAGGTAAGTGTATACGAGCATTGTTTTCATTTGCTAATGTAAATACTTCAGTATAAAAATCTAAATCCATGAATGCACCAATACTCATTATAATCATGTCAATACCTTTACTTAAAATTTTTGGTGCATAATATTTAACTGAATCCGGTGAAGCACACTCTAAAATCAAATCAACATCATTTAACATGTCTTCAAAATTTAAAATAGCAATACCACCAGCCAATGAAGCTAAATTTTCAGCTCTTTCAATATTCTTATCAAAAAAATATTTAATATCAATATCGTCTTTTGGAACTATATTACTTGTAATAATATTAGCAATAGCTCCGCAACCTATAATTCCTACTTTCATAAAAAATCACGGAAAAAAATAAATAATAAAAATAGTCGAAAGATTAAATATTATAATCTTTCAGGTCCAAAATGACTTTCAGTATTTGGTTGATTTTCTGGCTTTGGAGCTTTTTGTGGAGTATGATTAGGAGCAACAGAATCAGGAATTTGTGGTTCAGCGTTAACTTTTTTAATATCTCTAGGATTTATTAACATAATATCCCCAATAGCTTGGACTTTATCAAAATCAACAGTTAATAAATCATTTTGAAAAGACCTTACACCCACATCATCATTAGGAATTCCCCCATGGAAAGTATCTTTAATTGTATCAATAAAACTTACTTGTTTTCTTTGAGGCTCAACAGCCCTAACTTGCAATTTTGAAATAGTTCCTAATCTAATATTTAAAACAATATCTTCAACTTGACCAACATAATGTCCTGTGTTTGTATATATACTTAAGTTACGTAAACTTGAAACTTCTACCATTTTTAACACTCCAGATAATCATCAATAAAATTAACTGATAAACATGTATAAATTTATTTTATTTGTTAATATAAATAGTTTATGATTTAAATAATAGTTATGATAAAAAATTTAAGTAAAATGAAAAAATTAAGCTAAAAAACATGAAAATTTTCTGAACAAAAAGAAAATTATTAACTTATTAATGTTTATGATACTAACCAGCAAATTTCAAATAATGACTAATAAAATTTAATAGAAATGTTAAAAAATTACCATAATTGGAACAATTAAAATAATACATTCACTCATCCATTCAACAAATTTTAATTCATCCTCATCTGATTCCGAAGTAACATCAAGCATGTCTAAAATAACACCTTCAGGCTTTCTTAAAATAAAAAATAAATCATGTTCATCAGTAAATGAAATATATTCAACATCAAGAATATTATTTTTGAATTCATCGAAACTTGTTTCAAAATAACACTTTTTACTCTTTATCAAATGCCTGGTTTATTTTTAAATATGTTGTGTGCATATATATAAGTATAATGAACTCGCAAGTCAACGAGGGATAGCTTGGTAAACCTTATTACTCACAAGAGAATACAACCCAAGAATAATATTACAAAATGTAAAAACATTAAGTAATAGACTATAAGATAAAGGAGATAATAAATTGTGGGATACAAGTAAAGATTATAGAATATTAGTAGCAAATAAATCAAGAGAAAATTATCTAAATCTGATTCCAACAGCATCATTTAGAGGAAATTGGAATAAAAAACTAGCTATTGAAACTGGAAAGTTAATGAAGAGTGATTTTCAGTCATTAATGTATTCATATCTTGAAGGAGACGATTTAGTAAATTCAGCAGATGTTAAAAGCCTACAAGAAAAAGCTGAAAAGATTGTAGAATGTTTAGGTGGTGAAGGTTGGAATAAAAACTTTTTAAATGCATCACCAAAAGAAGACAGGGAAAAAACAGCAGAAAACATTGCAAAAGTAAGATTTTTCATAGATACACTTTTAGGACTTAAAGACAGATTAGCACTTGGCCCTATTAATGATCCGATTATTGGAATTGATATTAAAGTTGGAGAAATAATGAGTGTTACTAAACACCCAAAAGCCGATTCATTAATGATTTGTAATGTTAATTTAGGTAAACGTGCGATTACAGTTGTTACTAATGATTTGAATGTTAAAGAAGGCAATCGTGTTGGAGTTTCTCTATTGCCCCCACAGACATTTATGGACACTGTTAGTGAAGGAATGTTTTTGGGAATGGAAGGTAGTATTTTAAAAGAAGTAGATGGAGAATTAGGAAAAATGCCTAAAGGTATTCCGATTGAATCTCTTAATGAAACACGTAATTTAGTTGAATCTTACTTATCTTAGATTCAACCCGATTAATTTTGTTTTAGTCATTTCATCTACAGCATATTTGATTCCTTCTTTTCCACAACCACTGTTTTTAAATCCGCCGAAAGGCATGTTATCTGTTCTAAAGGTTGATTGTTTATTAACAAATACTGTTCCAGCTTCAATTTCATTTGCACATCTTAATGCGTTTTTATAGTTTTGTGTGAATACTCCTGCTTGAAGACCATATTCTGTAGAATTGGCTACATCAATTGCTTCATCAACATTATTTACTTTGATTAATGGGGCTATTGGACCAAATGTTTCTCTTACAACCAAATCCATATCATGAGTTATTTTATCAATAACAGTTGCTTCGAAAAATGCACCATCACGTTTACCGCCAATCAATATTTCAGCACCATTATCGACTGCATTGTTAACTGCTTCTTCTACGTGAATAGCTGCTTTTTCGCTTATTAATGTTCCCAGAGTAGTATTTTTATCTAATGGATTTCCCTGTTTTATTTTAGAAGTTTCTTTTACTAATTTATCCTTAAATTCATCATAAATCCCCTCTTGGACAATTATTCTTTTAACACCCATACATACTTGACCGGCATTTAAATAAGCACCGTTAATAACTCCTTTAACTGCCGCATCAACATCCGCATCATCCAATACGATTAATGGGTCATTTCCACCTAATTCCAAGGTTACTTTTTTCATTCCGGCACGATTAGATATTAAAAAACCAGTCATGACACTACCAGTGAATGAAATTTTATTAACTTTATCAGAAGCTACTAATGCATCTCCAACTTCAGAGCCATAACCAGTTATTGTATTGATAACACCATCTGGAAATTCTTCATTAACAATTTCTGCAAATTTCATAACAGTTAAAGGAGCGTCAGTTGGTGGTTTAATTATTACTGTGTTTTTACAGGCTATAGCTGGTGCAATTTTATGGATTGTTAAATTTAGCGGATAATTAAATGGTGTAATAGCTACAACAACACCCAGTGGAACTTTTTGTGTGAATGCGAAAAATCCTTTTCCGTTTAGACCTGCACTTAATGGTACTGATTCACCATAAATTCTTTTAGCTTCTTCAGCTGCAAGTTTTAATGTTTCAATAGATCTATCCAATTCAACATAAGATTCATTGATTGGTTTTCCAACTTCTTTTGTTAAAAGTTCTGCAAATTCTTCCCTGTGTTCTTTTAATTTTTCACATACATTATATAATTTATTTGATACTTTAAATGCTGACATTTCCTGTAATTCTTTTTTAGCATTATTAGCTGCTTTAATTGCCTTATCAACATTGTTTAAATGTGAAATAGGCACTGTATCAATAACTTCACCATTATATGGGTTTTTAACTTCTATTTCATCCATATCACTTACATGTTCACCATTAATTAACATATGCATATTATCACCATTATTTAATATGAATATTTTAAAATAAAAAGATTATAGTGTTGAAACAAATAGGGTTTGAAACATTATCAATGCAATAATTGCAATAGTTATGACAATTCTTGTATTAAATACCCAACCTGAATACAATCACATGCTTAATATCCTTTCCAATTAAAATATTATATAAACAAATCTGATATTCTATCTAATTCATTGCTAAATTCATTAACTTCCTTTGATTTAATTTCATCACTTAAATTAGCTATATAATTTCTATAAAAGAATATTATTAATAAAACAACCACAATAATTCCACCAAAAAGTAAAATAAATTCTGCTGAACCCTGACAATTATCATCCATCATAAATCACCTTTAATCGTTTTAAGAAATAAAAAACGTCCCTGCAAAGTTTGAAATACCATAAAAAATAATATAAGCAACAATAACTAAAGGAATGGAAAATTTAACTCCTTTTTTAAAGCTCCCATACATAATAACACTAATAATTAAACCAACCAAAAGAGAATGAATGATCAAATAAATTTGAGCAGCAAAAGGCGCAATTAAAATCAAATCCCCCGATTTTCCAAAATTCTGCATAAAATCCGAATAAACACTAACCATCCCAAAAGAAAAAGGTGTTGCAACAATAGCAGATATTATTAAAAACATGACAGACATCATTACAGAAGATTTTCTCTCACGTTTAATAGCTAATAACTCCCTTAAATCATTAGACACATCCATAATAACACCAGCCATACTAGAACCGCTTTTACGTCCATCCAATATGATAATAAAAATACGTTCCAGTTCCCTAGATTTCAATCGCTTACCCATAGCCTTCCAAGCATCATCAAAATTTCTTCCCATCCTAATTTCCAAAATTGTTCTACGCATTTCATCGTAAAGTGGTCCCCGGCCGTATTTTGACATATCTTCCATGGCATTTTCGAAACTGAGACCTACATTCAACATTGAAGAAAGTTGTCTTAAAAAATCAGGTGCTGATTGCTCGATTTTTGTTATATTCTGCTCTTGTTTTATAGAAACATATGTGAAAATAGCTGGAAATATTACAAATGGTGCAAATAATATTGATAACGGTAAATTTAAGATGAATGACAAAATTACTAGAACCGTTTCAGTAACTAATAAAAAAATTACAATCAAAGCTAAAAATTCAGATGCTCCAGTAAAAATCGATCCAGAGAGTAAAAATTCCTGAAATGACAACAAATATTTTTCTGGCATTCTATTTTCTATTACATTTGATATTAAAATTATACTTTTGAATTTCATAGAGTTATTATTAGCTTAATAGTATATAAAACCCCAGTTATGAGTTAAATGAATTTTACCGACTTTTTAGAATATTTCCTTAAATGAGTAATGGAAATTTAGTTAGAAAACACAATCAATTCTAAGTACAATATAGCTAGACCAACTGCGAATTTAATCAAACAAAACAGATTATTCTTCGACGATAACACCAAATATGAATAACTAAAATTTGGTGTGAATAAAGCAAAAATCAGATCCCAGGTAAAACCAATTTATTTTAGAAGAAAAAATTTTTACTTTTTTAGATGGATACAGACAATAATAACATTTCGTCATAGAGTGGTTCTTGACAGTATTTGGACATATCTCCATGGCATTTTCGAAACTGGCGATTTTCATTCTAATGCCTTAACAATATTAGTTCCATCAATGTTGTATTCTGCCATTTTCCAAACCTGTCTTTAGCTATGCGTTCACGATATCCAATTCCTCTAAACCCACATTTCTTGAAAAGCCAATTGATCCTTATCCAAACTAAACTCTATGCATATTTTCATTATTTACTCAGGTATCAAGCCTAATCCATTTATTTCTAATGAAAACTGTATTTAAAGCATGAACAATGTGGCCTTCACTATCATCCTCCGCTATTGTCAGAAGTTGATAGCTGATTCTTGAGGGAATTCCATTTGCCCTTAGAAATGCTGTAAAAAGACCTGATTTTACCCAACATGTCCTAGTTTTATTCATCAATGACTCACTGGCCGTTTTTGAAACAATGTTTGTTCCAATATCCCAAGAGTAAGGAATTTCATCCCTAACAAACATATAACATCTTTTGATATAATCCTCATCATCATCTGATTGGCTGATTAATTCATCAACCTTTTTCTTGAATATGAGGATTCATGTAATCGATACTTGGTGTTTCAGTTAAAATACTCAGCCATAAATGTCACCTAAAACCTATATGGGAAATTACCCTTATTTTTAAATTCCAATTGTAACCATCTAGCTAAAATTGGTTCAGATATTTGGTATTTCTCATTTTCAAATTTAATCAAACCCTGATTCTGTAAATTATTTAAATTATTACTTAAAGATCCAGTTGATACCCTTAATTGATCAGCAATTTCTATTCTTTTTAAAGGTGAGTCCAAAAGGGAGATAAAAATACTTTGCTCCCGATATGTTAATTTAGACCATAAATTAATGAGTGTTCCGAATAATTAATTTTTTTGTTAAATCTAAAAATAAAAGTATTACGAATTATACATACACATATCAAATACATTAATT
>CACZPT010000023.1 GCA_902783085.1 uncultured Methanobrevibacter sp. | reverse complement strand
ATATTTTATTTTAAAAAAAATATTTTTTTTTGTACCCATTTATTAGTTTTATTTAATTTTAAAAAGTATATAAATTATAAATTATAAATGTATAAATTCGTAATATGAATATTTAATATTTACTATCAATTTTTTCAGTAAGTATGGCTTGAGAAGGATCACCATTTTCAGCAATAGAAACTTCTATTGTTCCATCGTTAACTCTCACATATTTATTTGCTTCAACATTAAAGTAAGAAAGAGCATGATCATCGGCTAAAATGCTCACCTTTTTAGTTTCACCGGGTTCAATTTCAACTTTTTCAAATCCTTTAAAGATATATTTAGGATAATCTCCTATACTTTCAGGGAAAGTCAAAAACATCATAGGAACTGCACTTCCTGTAACAGTACCAGAATTTTTAACAACAAAATCTGCAGTTAATCCTTCACTACTCATACTAACTTTAAGATCACTATATTCAAAAGTAGTGTAAGTTAATCCAAAACCAAATGGGAATATTGGCTTTTTATTTTTTGAATTAAACCATCTTTGACCAACATATAATCCTTCAGTATAATCATATTGTGCTTTATTTTCACATCCATTTTCTTTTCCTCCCCCTTGTGTATTAATTTGAGTACAATAATCATTCATTTCAGCCCAAACAAAAGGTAAATGTCCACTGGGATTAACCTCTCCAAATAAAACATCAGCAATACCATTTCCAGCTTCAGCACCTGGAAATCCTGTAAAAATAACACCTTTAACTTTATCTAACCAGGGTACATTTACTGTAGCAGGAGCATTAATTACTACTATGGTATTTTCATTTGCATTTGCAACACTTTCAACTAATTTATTTCCTCCATGCCAAGCATCTAAATCAGGTCTGTCTCCTTGAGTATTTTCAACATGCCCATATTCTTCACCAGAATCTGCTTGAACAAATACTATTGCAACATCTGCTTGTTTAGCAGCTTCTACACCTTTATTAACATTTTCTTCTCTTCCATTTAATCCACCTGCATCTATAACATCTATACCCTTTTTTTTGGCTAATGCTGATATTGCTTCTATAGGTGAAATGAGATAATTGAATGTAGTTGTACCTGAACCATATCCCAAAGGTATGAATCCATTTTGGAATGAACCACACATCATATCATTATCATCTCCACAATTTCTTTTTTGAGCACCATTTCCAATGACAGCAACTGATTTAACGTCTTTAATAGGAAGGATATTATCTTCATTTTTTAATAAAACTTGAGATTCTGTTGCTGCTTTTCTTTGTAATTGTTTTCTTGCATCAGTTTTTGTTTCTTGATATATTTGTGTTTTAGGGAAACCTTCCATTTGATTAAATTCATACATTGTAGCAATTATTCTTGTTGCTGATTCGGTGATTCTATCTTTAGAGACTTCTCCATTTTGTACATATTCATCTACTTTTTTCCAATAGCTTCCTTCCTTTCCATAATAAGCACCCCATTTTTCTCCTCCAGGCATATTCATATCTAATCCGGAATTTATATAGGAACTTTTATCGTTATATATGGCCCACCAGTCAGACATAACAAATCCTTTAAAATCTAAAATTCCTCTTAAAACATCAGTTAATAAAAATTTATTTTCACAACAATATATATCATTTAAAGCGTTATAAGCGGCCATAACGGACCCTACGTTACCATCAAGAATAGCTCTATAAAATGGTTCAACATAAATATCCATAAGAGGTCCCATTTTAATATTGGAAGAACTTGCTTGTCTATATGTTTCTTGATCATTTCCAACAAAATGTTTTATTGTAGCAATAACACCGGCATCTTGTATTCCTTTAACCATTTGAGCTGCACAAACTCCAGATAAATAAGGATCCTCTCCAAATGCTTCCCATACTCTACCAGCTTGGGGGGTTCTCATAATATTTACACAAGGAGATAAAAACGTATTTATTCCTTTTTCTCTATTTTCTTCACCTTGAGCCTTTCCAATATCATACATTAATTCTTTATTAAATGTTGCTGCAACATTTATATTTGCT
>CACZPT010000022.1 GCA_902783085.1 uncultured Methanobrevibacter sp. | reverse complement strand
TTAAAAGATAATCAAATAGATTTTGATTTAAATCTGGCAATAATTTCATATATTGTTGTATTGCATCATCATGGAAATATTCGTAATGTTCCCACTTTAGATAATTATCATGATACTAAAGTGAAGTCTAAATTAATTAAAAATCAAATAGCTGATTTAAATAATAAAGATGATACTCTTGAATTATTTTATAATCAATATAATATCTCTTTAGAAAATTTCTTTAATAATTTTGATGAAATATGTGAAGCTATTTCAGAAGAATTCTTATTTGATTTTGAATATGAAACTAATTTTGATAATTATTTTTCTATTTTATTGTTTTACTCAGTGTTATTGGATGCTGATAAAATGGATGCATCTCAAAGTGAAACAATCATGCGCAATACAATTCCTAGTCAAATTGTTGAAGATTATAAAAAAAATCATTCATTTAATCTGGAAGGTATTAATAAAATCCGTGAAGAAGCATATGTTGAAGTAAATAGGAATATAATCGATTTAGATTTGTCCAATAAAATTTATTCAATAAATTTACCAACAGGTATTGGAAAAACATTAACTGGCCTTTCCGCTGTGTTAAAATTAAAAAATAGAATAAAAAAAGAATATAATTTTAATCCTAGAATTATATATTCACTACCTTTTTTATCTATCATTGATCAAAATGAAGAAGTTATTCGTGATATATTTGAAGAAAGTAATTTAAATGGTTCAAATTATTTATTAAAACATAATTATTTGGCAGAAATGAAATATGTCAATAATGATGATAATGAAGAGTATGATATTTCAAATTCAAAAATTTTAATTGAAGGATGGAATTCAGAATTTATAATCACTACATTCATACAGTTTTTTTATAGTTTAATCGGCAATAAAAATAGTTTTTTACGAAAATTCCATAATATCTCTAATTCAATAATATTATTGGATGAAATCCAATCTATTCCATATAAATATTGGGGAATCATTAATTTGATTCTTAAAAAATTAGCTTATGAGTATAATTGTTGGATAATTTTAATGACAGCTACTCAACCATTTATTTTTAAAGATGATGAATGTATTTCATTAGTGGATAATGTTGAATATTATTTTAATCAATTTGACAGAATCGATTATGGTTTTCAATTAGATGATATTTCAATAAATGATTTTACAAGCGAATTATTTGAAGTTATTTCAAATAATAAAGATAAAGATATCATGGTTGTCTTAAACACTGTAAAATCTTCAATGCAAGTGTATAATGTTGTGAAAGAATATTTAAGTTCTTTTTATGAGATAAATATTGATGAAAATGGAATTTGTTTAGTTGGTGAAAAAATTAATTTAATTTATCTTTCAACAAACATTTTACCTTATCATCGTTTGAATAAGATACATGCTATAAAAAATTCTAATAAACAGAATATTGTTATTACTACTCAATTAATAGAAGCAGGGGTTGATATTGACATGGATATTGTTTATAGAGATTTCGCCCCATTAGATTCTATTGTTCAAACTGCAGGTCGTTGTAACAGATCTGGAAAAAAAGATAAAGGAATTGTTAAGGTTATTTCTTTAATCAATGAAAATGGTAAAAAATATTCGGGTTTTGTTTATCAGGACTTATTGTTAAATACTACACGAGAAGTTTTACAAGGTTATTCTAAAATTTCTGAGAAGGAGTTTAATTTAAAAGCATCTAATCATTATTTTAAATTAATTTCAGAAAGGAATTTTGGAGATGATGAACTCAAATCGATTTTAAATAATTTGTGGTTTGAAAAAATTCCTTCAAAATTTAAGTTAATTGAAAATCATGGTAATAGAATTGATGTTTTTGTTTGTGTTAATGAGGAATCTGTAAATATCTTTAATGAATATAAAAGGATTGTTGATGAATTATCAGGAATTGAAAAGAAAAATGCTTTCTTGAAAATTAAAAATAAATTTTACCAATATGTAATTTCTGTTGATGAAAAGAACTTTGGAGCTGCTAATATTTTCAATGATGAAATTGGAGTTATTTGTCCTGATGATTTAAATTTCAAATATTCTTTAGATGTGGGGTTTATAATTAGTGAAAATGAGGAACCCATGATTTGGTAGAAAACTATGAAAGAAGAGAACATTACAGGAGTCATGGTTCAATATTTTGTAACATGTAAACGGGAACTATGGTTTTATATTAATCAAATAAATATGAATTACAATAATGATGATATTTCAATTGGAAAAGCAATACATGAAAAGTCTTATTCTAGAGAAAATAAGGAATTTCGTGTAGATAACATGGTTTTTGATTTCGTTAAAAATAGTGATGGCTTAACTATTTTTGAGATGAAAAAATCCAGTAGGTTGACGATTGGTGCAAAATATCAGTTATATTTTTATCTTTATAATTTAAGATTAATTGAACCAACAGTTCGTGGTGTTTTGGTATATCCTAAGGAAAGAAAAAAGGAAGAAATAATCTTGGATGATAAATTAATTGAAGAGATGGATAAAATTCTAAGTGGTATTGTTGAAATATCTAATTTAAAAGTACCTCCTGTTGCGGAGAATAAATCTTATTGTAAAAGATGTTCGTTTTATGAATTATGTATGGTGTAGTGAAACTATGAAAAACCCATTATATATAACCTCACATGGAATTTTATCAAGAAAAGACAATACGTTATATTTTATTAATGAAGATGTTAAAAAACAAATTCCAATTCATGCAATTAGTGAAATAAACTGTTTTGGTAAAGTTTCACTTAGGTCTGGTGCTTCATCATTTTTGATGAAAGAAGGAATTGTTGTAAATTTTTTCAATAAATATGGATTTTATGAAGGGTCTTTATATCCAAAAATTAAATTAAATTCGGGGTTGGTCGTTGTAAAACAATCTGAACATTATTTGGATTCTCAAAAAAGAGAATATATTGCAAAAGAATTTGTTGAAGGCATAAAACATAATGTTTTAAAAACAATGAAATATTATTCTAAAAAAGGTAAAGATCTTGATTATTTAATTCATAATGTTGAAAAGGAAAATGTTGAGGGGGATATTTCACAGATTATGAGTTCTGAAGGAAGAATCTGGAATAATTTCTATCAAAGTTTTAATGTAATTTTAAGAAAATTTCAATTCACCAAACGTGAAATAAGGCCTCCGGCTGATGAAATAAACTCTTTGATTTCATTTGGAAATTCGTTACTTTATACAACTGTTTTATCTGAATTATATCAAACATATCTTCATCCTTCAGTAAGTTTTTTACATGAACCATCCGAAAGAAGGTTTTCATTGTCGTTAGATCTTGCAGATATTTTTAAACCAATCATAGTTGATAGAACCATTTTTAAAGTTGTGAATAATAACATGATTAGCAAAAAACATTTCAATCATGATGTTGGATGTTTATTGAATGATAATGGTAAACAAATTTTCATTTCTGAGTATCAAAAAAAGTTAGAAACAACAATTATGCATCAAACATTGAATAAAAAGGTATCTTATAAATATTTAATCAGATTAGAGGGATATAAATTAATTAAACATTTTTTGAATGATAAAAAATATGAAAGTTTTAAAATGTGGTGGTAATGTATTTAGTGATAGTATATGATGTAAAAGTAGATAGGGTAAATAATGTTCACAAGTTCTTAAAATCTTATTTGCATTGGCAACAAAATTCTGTTTTTGAAGGGAAAATAACTAAATCACAGTATAATGATATAGTAAATAGATTAAATGAACTCATTGATGAGGAAGAAGATTCTGTGATTATTTATAAATTTCCATATAAATATTTAGATAAAAAAATTTTAGGTATTGAAAAAAATCCAATTTCATTTATTTTATAATAAATTGGTCTACCTTTTTAAATAGCTAACATTATTAATGGTGGACAATAAAGTTATGTTATAGGAGGATTCTTATTATATTTTTTCTATTTTTTAAGGATTTTTCGGCTCGGTTTAAAATAGACTTAATAGTATGGAAATCGTTCTAATCTGTTAACAGCTACTTCTAATTTTTGAGTTTAAAATAGACTTAATAGTATGGAAATTACTACCTTAATATATATTATGTATTAGGGTTGTCCTGTTTAAAATAGACTTAATAGTATGGAAATATATGTAACTCCAATTCTTCCCATTCCTCTTTTTCAAGTTTAAAATAGACTTATTAGTATGGAAATGAATCAGTACCCAATGCTATTCCTCCTGCACTTCCAGTTTAAAATAGACTTAATAGTATGGAAATTGTTGTAATTGCATTTACTTTGATAGAGTGGAAAACGTTTAAAATAGACTTAATAGTATGGAAATGCGATTAGTACCCATTGTTTACTTGATAGGATATACGTTTAAAATAGACTTAATAGTATGGAAATATCTTTTTACCATGTAGTTTTTAACACGTTCTACCTGTTTAAAATAGACTTAATAGTATGGAAATGATAGAACAGAAATAAGTAGACAAAGTTATACTTCAAGTTTAAAATAGACTTAATAGTATGGAAATATGTGGAATAAATATCATACGGAGTTATATCTTCAATGTTTAAAATAGACTTAATAGTATGGAAATGAAAGAACCCGTATGGGACAAAACAGTCTAAAACAAGTTTAAAATAGACTTAATAGTATGGAAATCTTGATTCCACCGCTACTTGTAAATCTTCCCTTGTAGGTTTAAAATAGACTTAATAGTATGGAAATTATTGGAGGCCTTTGTTAACATAAAGGATAAGGTAAAGTTTAAAATAGACTTAATAGTATGGAAATGTTTAACTCTTTCGGTACAACAAAAATAACCTAATAGTTTAAAATAGACTTAATAGTATGGAAATTGTTTTCAGTTGCATTATTACTGTAATAATCTTCATGTTTAAAATAGACTTAATAGTATGGAAATAATAACATGAAAAAGAGAACAAACATATGGGAAGAGTTTAAAATAGACTTAATAGTATGGAAATACCAATGAGCGAATATATATTTGATTTCACAAGAGTGTTTAAAATAGACTTAATAGTATGGAAATGGACTCATAGATGCTTGGTATGACTGCAGAAAAACTGTTTAAAATAGACTTAATAGTATGGAAATACTGCAGTAACAAGAGTATCCAGTTCATCCCAAGCTCGTTTAAAATAGACTTAATAGTATGGAAATACATATCAACAATATCAATACAACCCATTGATTTCCGTTTAAAATAGACTTAATAGTATGGAAATAAAACACGTGGAGACAAATATGTCCTTGACAAAAACGGTTTAAAATAGACTTAATAGTATGGAAATTAACCACTATCCTTGAATGTATGACTGGCAGATGCTGTTTAAAATAGACTTAATAGTATGGAAATATTGTTCAGCGACATCAACTCTTTTGTTTTCTGTTTGTTTAAAATAGACTTAATAGTATGGAAATAATAACATCCAATACTATATATTATTGTCTGCCAAGTTTAAAATAGACTTAATAGTATGGAAATATTGTTCCTATTGCTGCGAATAAATTTAGAATATCACGTTTAAAATAGACTTAATAGTATGGAAATTCATATATTGCACCTTCCGCAATAACCCATAATCCAAGTTTAAAATAGACTTAATAGTATGGAAATGCAGTCATATCATCTGTAACTGTTTGTAATTGCAATGTTTAAAATAGACTTAATAGTATGGAAATTTTGTTTTGTGATTTGGTCGTATTGTTTTTCGATGTGTTTAAAATAGACTTAATAGTATGGAAATGCAGATAAAACCAATGTCGAAGTATTTTTAACAACAGGTTTAAAATAGACTTAATAGTATGGAAATAGAATGAGTGTGGTGTTGCATGTACCAACACTTCACTTGATCAAAAAAAAGTTTTGGAGG
>CACZPT010000021.1 GCA_902783085.1 uncultured Methanobrevibacter sp. | reverse complement strand
AAAGTAGTGTTCCAATTATTGAAATCACCATTTTCATCTTTATCCCAGTTATATGAAACATATAATAAAGCAGCACTTACATTATTACCGTTTAAATCAACACTGAATACATCAGTTCTATTAGTATCTCCAGCAGCACTATAAGCATCAGTTTTTAAAACAATAACATCACCAGTGACAACAAATTCCCTTAAATTAGGATCAGCACCAGGATATTCAAAGTCTTTACCTAAATTACCATTATACAGGACAGTAAATGATGAACTAGATTCATTTATTAACTCACCATTTGAATCCTTAACAACTACAGTATATGTGACATTATAATTATTATTGCCATAAACTGTGTTTTCTGTAAGTGGTTTAATAGTATCATCAACAAATGATAATGAATAAATATTATTTGCATTATAGTTTGGGATTAATGCACTACCAATAGTTTCATTACCCATTAACAAATCAACACCAACATAAGTTGCAGATTCACCAGTGTTATTTATTTTTACAGATATAAGGTTGTTTACACCTGCATAAACAGTACCTTTATATTGAGAATTAATAGAAATTTCACCACGAAGTGTACTTGCACCTACCATAGATTCACCAATACCTGATTGAAGTATCTGTCCGGACGCATTATTAACATCAATACCATAATTTTCAGATAAACTTGATGAACCGTCAGTTTCAACATTTTCACAATATCCTAAATTCACATCTGCATTATCATCATCATTTAATCCGACTGCATTACTATCAATATCATAAGCAGAAACAGAAGAAATAGAAACAAACAATGCCAAAATTAAAACAACAGCTATCAAATGATTTTTAAATTTAATCATTTAAAAAAATCCTCCAAAATTCAATTAATTGAAATTTATAACTAAAAATAGCTACAAATATAATTTAAATAAATTGTAATATATAAATATATTTAAAGTATTAACTATAACATAAAAACCCCAATAAAAGTATTACTTTAATTATAACAAATTATAAAGATATCAAAAACAAACTATAATTATTATATCAAAAAAAAAAATGAGGCAATTCAATGATATGGAATGAAAAAATAGAAACAATGTCAAGGCAAGACCTTGAAGAATTACAATTAAAAAAACTTCAAAAGACTGTTAAACGAGCATTTAATGAAATTCCATACTATAATAATAAATACAGTCAAGCAGAAGTTTATCCTGAAGATATTGAAACTTTAAAAGACATTGAAAAATTACCATTTATAACCAAAGATGATTTACGTGAAAGTTATCCTTACGGACTTTTTGCTGTTGAAATGGATAAAATTAAAGAATTACATTCCTCATCCGGGACTACTGGAAAACCTGTGGTATCAGGATATACTGAAAAAGACCTTGATACATGGGCAGAAACAATAGCGCGTGGTCTAACAATGATGGGTATTGGCAAAAATGATATACTGCAAAACACCCATGGTTATGGAATGTTTACCGGTGGTTTTGGTGTTCACTATGGATGTCACAAAATCGGAGCTGCAATAATTCCCATATCAACTGGCCAAACAAGAAGACAAATCGAAATAATGCAAGATTTTAAAACAACAGGACTGATTTTTACACCATCATATGGAATTCATTTAGGTGAAGTAGCACTTGAAGATGGAATTGACCCAAAATCATTAAACATAAAAGCTATCGGATTTGGAGCTGAAATGTGGACAGAAGAAATCAGACAAAGAGTAGAAGAAATATTTGGAGCAAAAGCATTCAATATTTACGGTTTAACAGAATTAATGGGGCCTGGTGTTGGTGTTGAGTGTGAAGCTCAAAATGGTCTTCACATTGCAGAAGATATTTACTATCCAGAAATTATCAACCCGGACACATTAGAAAACTTAGGTTCAAATCAAAAAGGAGAACTAGTATTAACAAACCTTGAAAGGGAAGGGATGCCAGTAATTAGATTTAGAACTAAAGATTTAACCAAAATTACTTATGAAAAATGTGAATGTGGAAGAACACATGCAAGAATTAGCAGAATAACCGGTAGATCCGATGATATGATTAAAGTTAAAGGAGTAGCTATTTTCCCATCACAAATTGAAAAAGCATTACTTAGAATTGGTGATGTAGAGCCTCATTATTTAATTATAGTTACTAGACCTGGAACTTTAGACGAAATTGAAGTTAAAGTAGAAGCTTCACAAAACTTATTTTTTGATGGAATTAAAGATATGATGAGTATTCAAAATAAAATTGGAAAATCTATCGAAAATGAAACTGGTATTAGAGTAAAAGTAACTCTTGTTGAACCGAAAAGTCTTCCAAGATTCGAAGGCAAAGCAAAAAGAGTTATTGATGAAAGAGATTTACATTAAAACGGTGAAACTATGAAAATTAAACAACTTTCAATATTTTTACAAAACCGAATGGGAAGTTTATCCAAACCTTTAGAAGTATTAAGTAAAAATGATATTAACATAAGAGCAATGTGTATGGCAGATACTTCGGAATTTGGTATTCTAAGACTTGTTGTAGATAATCCGGAAAAAGGAAAAGAATGCCTTGAAAAAAACAGTTTCCTTGTTAAAATTACAGAAATTATCGGTGTTGAAATGAATGACACACCCGGTGGTCTTACAACAGTTTTAAATGTGATTAAAAATAATAATATTGATTTAGAATATCTTTATGCATTTACACATGAAAAAGAAGGAAAAGCTATTTTATTATTACATAGTGAAGATATTGATGAGCTAATAACTGCACTTAAAGAAAATGGAATAACTATTGTTCCTTCAAACGAAGTCTATAATCTATAGACTTCAGTCTATTTTTTTAAAATTCAAAATTATCCACACAATTAACTAATTCAAATGCTAATTTTCGTGAAAGTTCCATAGGTTCATATGAATAACATTCATAAACAATCGTGGCAATTCCAGCTTCAGCAGTAGGTTCTGTTATAAAAGGTGGGCTTGATTTAAATTCAGGATTATAATAAACAATTTCATCAATTGAATCAATGATTTTATTTACATAACATGTTGATTTTTCATCAAAACCCGGTGCAAAAACAAAATTAGTTATTTTATACTCGCCCGGACCTAAAGATCCCCTATTAGAGTGAACATCAACAAATAAATCATAATTTTTATTAATAATATCAGGTTTTACAAATTCTTGAGCTAAAAGCTGACCTTCCAAACGACCTTCAGTTTCACTATCAGGATTATTAACCTCAATATTATAAAGATAATAACAATAATTTAAGTTTTTATGATTAATCAACTCATCAAATAATGATCTGTGGGATTTACTTTCAAGCGGATGCATTCCTATCAGATAAGCTATTTTAACTTTTGAATCCAAATCACCAAAAGGACCATGGATATGGACACTACCTAAATCATTCATACCTACCAATAAACAATCATAATCTTTAGAATCAATTTTAGCTTCAGTTGTTGGGCCTTCAGGATAATTCATTGTAAAACTCCAAAAATAAAAAAAAGAGACTAGTAAAACTAGTCTTGTGATGGTGTACGAGTACCTAATTCTTTATTTAATTCATATATTAATCTGTTATCGCCATCAGCTAATTTAGCTTTAGCAAGTAATTCCATTGCGTTTTCTTCTTCTTCAACTTGTTCTTCAACAAACCATTGTAAGAAATTGTTTGTAGCATGATCTTTTTCTTCAATAGCTAAATTAACTAAATCATTAATAAGACCGGTTACCATTTTTTCATGTTCAAGAACATGTTCAAATGCTGCAAGTGGAGAATCCCATTCAGTTTGAGGTCCGTCAATTGCAGTTAAAGTTACAGAAGCTCCTCTTCGTATAATGTAATCATAGAATTTCATTCCATGTTCTAATTCCTCTTCAGCTTGGACTCTCATCCAATTAGCAAAGCCTGCTAAATCTTCATCTTCAAAATAAGCCGCCATGGATAAATACAAATATCCTGAGTAAACTTCAGCGTTTAATTGTCCATTTAATGCTTTTTCCATTTTTTCAGATACCATAAATATCACCATTTGATAGTATGTTTATTATCAAATATAAATTTAAAGAAAAATAAATTAACTAACATGATTGAAACATCAATTTATGAAAATTATAAAATTGAATTTAACGATAAATATCAAACAGATGATGATGCTTATTATTTTATCTTTAATGAAAAAAGAGAACTCTATTTAGATAAAAATAAAAATTTACCTTTACAAAAACCTGATTTTGAAATAAACTTTTCACTTTATATTGGAAAATTTTTAAATTATGATTGTTTTGTTGCGAATACAAATCAGACAGGAAACTTTTATGATTTACGAGAAATCTATGAAATTCGAAGAGATTTATATCTTATAGCTTCAAGAGCTGTTTTAATTAATGACTGGTTCATATCACACCAATATTGTGGCCGTTGCGGGACAAAAACTGTTGTTGATGATAAAGATATGATGATGAGATGTCCACAATGCCAGCAAGTTCACTATCCAAGAATTGCACCTGCAATTATTGTAGCCATCAGAAAAGATAATAAACTTTTAATGGCAAAACATAGTTATCACAATAGCGACAGATATGCTCTAATCGCAGGATTTGTAGAACCTGGTGAGACGATTGAAGAAGCAGTCACACGGGAAACTGCAGAAGAAGTTGGAATTAAAGTTAAAAACATTAATTATTTAAAAAGTCAAAGCTGGCCATTTCCAAATTCATTAATGCTTGCATTTGAAGCTGAATATGAATCTGGTGAAATTACAGTTGATGATGATGAGATTGTTGATGCAAAATGGTTTAAAACATCCGATATTAAAAATTATCCGACAGATATCTCAATATCTTCATGGTTAATTGAAAATGTTATAAACAATAATAAATAAAATAAACATTAAATGGAGGTGAAGCATGAATACAAAAGAAAAAATCGGTATGATATCCATTATTTTTGGATTGATATTTATAATATTTCCACTATTTAGTTCCACATTTGTTTCAACAGTTGTTGGATTAGGATTATTGTTATTCGGCATACTACTGGTTTATTTTGGATTTGAATTGCAAATTTCAAGTACACTTAGCCTGGGAATAATAATTATAGGTGCAATTGCAACGATACTTGGATTTTTATTTATATTCTATGTTGATGCTGTATCATTCTTATTTGGTCTATCTTTTTATTTAATTGGATTTTTAATGATAGTATTTGGTATTTTTGGATTTGTTTTAGATACACCAATTTCAAAATTAAGTTCACTGCTTATTTTGATTTTTGGTATATTATCAATAATTATTGCTGTATCCACTATTGCAAATCCAACATACGCACCAATAATTATTGGAGTTTATTTAATAATTGAAGGAGTAATTTCATCATTAGGATAATATTACTCCAACTATTTTTTTTAAGATAAGTTTAAAAAACAAAAAAAACATAATAAATAATTGTTTTATTTTAATAATATTGATATGGGGAGAATAATTTGCTAGATATAAAATTATTTAGGGAAAATCCAGAATTAATTATGGATTCTGAGAAAAAAAGATTTAGAGATAGTGAAAATGTTGAAAAGGTTATTGAATATGATAACCTTTGGAGAGAAGGAGAAAAAAGACTAAACTTTTTAAGGTCTGAAAAAAACAGATTATCTAAATCATTTAAAAAAGCAAAAGAGGATGGAACATTAGACGAAGTTATTAAACAATCTAAAGAAGTTGCATCTGAAATCAAAGAATTAAAATCTAAAAATGAAGAATATTTTAAATTACGTGAAAATTATCGATACAAAGTAGGAAATATAATTGATGAAGATGTTCCTATTTCAGATACTGAAGATGAAAATGCAATTATCCGTGAAGTTGGCGAGAAAATTGAATTTAATTTTGAAGTTTTAAATCATGTTGATTTAATTGAAAAAATAGATGGTGCTGATATTCAAACAGCAGCCAGTATTGCAGGTGCAAGATTTTATTATCTTAAAAAAGATATTTTACACTTAAACTTCGCATTAATACAATTTGCATTAAACGAATTAGAACAAAAAGGATACACACCTCTACAAACTCCATTTTTTGTTAAAGGCGAAGTAGCTGCAGAAACATCAGAACTTGGAGAATTTGAAGAAACATTATACAAAGTAGAAAATGAAGATTTATATTTAATTGCAACTGCAGAACAAACCTTAGCAGCTCTCCATAGGGACGAAATTATCTCCCCGGATAATTTACCATTAAAATACTGTGCATTTTCAACTTGTTTTAGAAAAGAAGCAGGTTCACACGGAAAAGATACCTTGGGAATCTTTAGAGTTCACCAATTTGAAAAAATTGAACAATTTGTTTTTTGTGCTCCTGAAGATTCTAAAAAAGAACATGAAAAATTATTGGAAGTTACAGAAGAAATCTATAAAAAATTAGGATTATCTTATCGTATCGTTTCAATTGTATCCTCTGCACTAAACGATAATGCAGCTATTAAATATGATCTTGAAGCATGGTTTCCAGGATCAAAAGCTTATCGTGAATTAGTATCATGTACTAATTGTAAAGATTATCAGGCAAGAAAAACAAAAACCCGTATTGGAAAAGCAGGATCAGGTGATGCTCAAACTTTACATACTCTAAACAGTACTGCAATTGCAACTGAAAGGAGCATGTGTTGTATTTTAGAAACCTACCAACAAGAAGATGGTATTGTTAAAATACCTGAAGTGCTCGTTCCTTACATGGGTGGAAAAACTGTCATCCCGGCAGTTAAATAATTCCACTTTCTTTTTTTAATAATTCTTAAATACTATAACCATACTATTTTTAAACATGAACGATTTTGAAACAATTATAAATACTAGGCGCAGTATTCGTGTTTACGACACCACAAAAGAAGTTACAGATGAACAGATTGAAAAAATCCTAAAAGCTGGAATGCAAGCTCCAGGAAGTAGATTAGGTGCAGAACCATGGGAATTCATTGTAATTAAAGATAAAGATATGCTCTTAAAAATCTCAAAAATCAAGCCAAGAGTTAAAACTGCACCAGTTGCAATTTTACTTGTTGCAAATATCGAAAGAGCATTTTACAAAGCTCATTGGCAGCAGGACATGAGCGCTGCTTGTGAAAACATGTTACTTGAAGCAGTGAATTTGGGATTAGGTGGTCTTTGGAATGGAGTTGCACCAACTGAAAAAACAATGGATGAAATAGCTAAACTCTTTGATTTGGATAATGAAAATCTGATTCCATTTAGCATTGTAACAGTTGGTTATCCAGGTGAAGATTATGAAAACAAGTTTATGGATAAATTTGATAAATCAAGAATACATTATGAGAGATACTAATGAAATATGATTTTGAAACATTGCTTAATAGAAAAAACACCCATTGTTTAAAGTGGGATTTAACCGGTGATGAATATCCTTTATGGGTGGCGGATATGGATTTTAAAGTAGCACCACCAATAGCAGATGCTGTTAAATCCCGATCTGAGCATGAAATTTATGGATATACAATTGTTCCGGATGAACTTTTTAAATCTTATATTAACTGGTGGAGCGAACAGTATAACTTTAAAATGGATATGGAAAATATGATTTTTGCAAGCGGCGTTATGCCTGCTATTGGAGCTATTATTCGTAGATTTACTAATGAAAATGATAAAATATTAATTCAAAGTCCGGTTTATCATGTGTTTTTTAATGTAATTTTAGACAATAATCGCAGTGTTGTTGAAAATGAATTAATTTATGATGGTTTTAATTACTCAATTGATTTTGATGATTTAGATTCAAAATTAAAGGATTGCAAGATTATGATATTATGTAATCCTCATAATCCTATTGGTAAAATTTGGACAAAAAGTGATTTAGATAAAATAGGGAAATTATGTAAAAAACATGATGTAATTTTAATATCAGATGAAATTCATTGTGATTTAACAGACCCTAACTGCAAATATAATCCATTTGAATTATTAAATCACTGGGAAAAAACAATAACATGTATATCACCAAGTAAATCTTTTAATATTGCAGGCATTCAAAGTGCTGTTGTCCACACGAAAAACAGATTCCTACACGACGAAATTAAAAATCAATTAGCTATTGAATTTTCATCACATGCAAATCCCTTTGGAATAACCGCAACAATAGCTGCTTATAATAAAAGCTATGAATGGTTAAAAGAACTTAAAGATGCCATATACTTAAATAAACAACTAGTTTCCGATTATTTAGAAAATGAAATACCTGATTTGAAATTAGTTGAATGTAATGCAACTTACCTTCTTTGGATTGATATCAAATCATTAAATACAACCTCAAAAGAGCTATGTGATTTTTTAAAGGATAATGTTAGTGTATTTCTATCACCTGGAGTGCAATTTGGAAAAAATGGTGATCAATTTTTTAGAATGAATATTGCATGTCCTCAAAAACACTTAAAAGAAGCTTTAAAAAACTTAAAAAAAGGAATAGAATTATATAAAAAATTAGTTAAGAAGTAATTTTTCTTTAAAATTCCTTCTTAATTTTCCTTTGGTTTCTTCATTAAATTTGATTTCACCAATTTCTTCATCAATACCGAACATGGCCAGTTCATAAATAATTTTATTTAAAGCTTGACCTTTTTTTGTTAATATATATTCAACATCACGTTCATATCTTTTAGAAATTTTTTCAATTAAACCATCTTTTTCCATGTCTTTTAGACAATTACTCAAAACCTTATTTGACAGTTTTGGTTTGTTTTCTTTAAATTGATTAAAACGAGTTTTTCCAAAGAATAAATCACTTAAAATTTGTATAACCCATTTTTTATTGAATAATTTAACTACAAGATCTATAGGGCATTGGGTATAAGTATTCATTAAATTTCCTCCAAAATTTAATAACAATTAGACAAATCCCTCCTCATCTCTAATAGGCTTTTTTATAATATATAAAGTTTTGCATTAATTAACACTCCTGTAAAGTTAAGGTTTTTGATTAATTTTTTTATTTATTTTTTATAATTCATAATCAATTTTAATTTTACATACTTATTTTT
>CACZPT010000020.1 GCA_902783085.1 uncultured Methanobrevibacter sp. | reverse complement strand
AAATATCATGAAATAAGTAAAATAAAGATAATAACAACTTATATACGATAAATAAAAATCAAATTATCAGTTAAATTTTTTACACCCTCCAATAATGACCCTATAATGATCCAAAAATAAATGAAACAAAAGCAATTAACATTCCAATTTTTAAATATTTAGAAACTTTATGTGCTGTAGTTCTATCTTGATTTTTAATAATTAAGATGGCTGTGTAAATAAATATTAAAACAGCAATAGCTATTACAATTAAGTAATAAATGCCAAATATATGATTAAAATATAATAATGGACATAATGCACAATCAATCACTATTAAAATTGCCGATAATATTGCAGTTATTTTAGTTCCATATAATATAGGTAATGTTTTAGCACCTTCTGCCTTATCGCCTTCCATATCTTCAATATCTTTTGCAAGTTCTCTTGCGGCAGTCATTACAAATGCAAAAAATCCTAAAAATATTGAAGTTGTTATTATGCTTGGGTTATTTATTGAATATCCTCCAAACACGAAACCAAAACCAGTCATGAATGCAACTGTGAGATTTCCAATTAATGGGGTTGTTTTAAGTTTATATGCATATAAATAAAGAATTATGTCTGATATTAAAACAATCATAAATGGTATCCAGTTGCTTGTCAAATAACTTATTAAAAATCCACATATTGTCCCTAAAATGAATAATAAATATGCATAGTTTCTTCCATTAGTTATTGAAATTCGCCCGGATGGAATTGGTCTTTCGGGCTTGTTAATTAAGTCAATATTGTAGTCAAAATAATCATTAATAACATTTCCTGCTGCAGTTTCGAAAAATACTGCAAGCATAGCAAGTATTACTGGAATATTGAAGGTTTTGTCAATAATAGCTACTAAAATTATAGCTATTGCACCCATTATTGCATTTCCGGGTCTTAATATTTCAATATAAGGATTCATTTTATTTCCTCTTGAGATATAATATTTTTAAACAATAATTATATAAACTATATTAAATTAATATAATATATTAATATTTATTATTTAATTAAATTTATAATATTGGCTGGTGTTATTTTGAATAAAATTAAAATTGCAATTGTCGGAATAGGTAACTGTGCAAGTTCGCTTATTCAAGGAATACATTATTATGATGGAAAAAAGCCAGAAGAAGCAATTGGACTTATGCACTGGGATATTTGTGGATATGAGCCTAGTGATATTGAAGTTGTTGCAGCTTTTGATATTGATGCAAGAAAAGTTGGAAAAACTATTGATGAAGCGATTTTTGCAAAACCAAATTGTACAACTGTTTTTCAAGAAGAAATACCAAAATATGATGTTGAAGTCAGTATGGGTCATGTTTTGGATGGTGTTGCAGATCACATGTCTAAATATGATGATGATTATACTTTTATTATAAGTGATGCTGAACCAGTTGATGTTGTTAAAATTTTAAAAGAAAGTGGGGCTGAAATATTAGTTAATTATCTGCCTGTTGGTTCAGAAGAGGCTGCAAGATATTATGCTCAATGTGCTTTGGATGCTGGGGTTGCTTATGTTAATTGTATGCCTGTTTTTATTGTAAGTGATGATGAGTGGGATGCAAAATTTAAATCCAAAGGAATTCCTATTGTTGGTGATGATATTAAAGCTCAAATTGGTGCTACTATTACTCATAGAACATTGGCTAATTTATTCAAAGATAGGGGAGTTAAATTAGATAGAACCTATCAAATAAATACTGGTGGTAACACTGATTTTTTAAATATGCTTAATAGGGACAGACTAGATTCTAAAAAAGAATCAAAAACTGAAGCTGTTCAAGCGGTTGTTGGTGAAAGAATGGACGATAGGAATATTCATATTGGTCCAAGTGATTATGTCCCTTGGCAAAATGATAATAAATTATGTTTCCTTAGAATGGAAGGTCGTACTTTTGGTGATGTTCCAATGAACATTGAACTTCGATTGAGTGTTGAAGATTCACCGAATTCCGCAGGTTGCGTAATTGATGCAATTAGATGTTGTAAAATAGGTTTAGAAAGGGGTATTGGTGGACAGTTAACTTCTATTTCATCATATACAATGAAACACCCTCCAATACAAGTTAGTGATGATGAGGCATATAATAATGTTGAAAAATTTATTTCTGGAGAATTAGAAAGATGATTTTTCAATATATTTTTTTTAATTTTTAGCTAATTTATTAATACTATTATGAACATATATTGTATCATATTAAGAATTTTTGAAATTATTATATAATTAGAATTTGAGGTGTTTAAATAATGGCAAAAGTAAGATTCACTGAAACAGCACTTCGTGATGCTCACCAATCTTTACTCGCAACTAGGATGAGAACAAGAGATATGGTTCCTATTGCTGAAGAAATGGATAAAGTTGGTTATTTCTCTATAGAAGCATGGGGTGGAGCAACTTTTGATACATGTATTAGATATTTAAATGAAGATCCTTGGGAAAGATTAAGAAATTTAAAATCAGAATTTACAAGAACTCCAATTCAAATGCTTTTAAGAGGTCAAAATTTAGTGGGATATAAACATTATCCTGATGATGTTGTCACTAAATTTGTTGAAAAATCTTATGAGAATGGTGTGGATATTTTTAGAGTATTTGACGCATTAAATGATATTAGAAATATGGAAAAATCTATTAAAGTTGCTAAAGACCAAGGAGCTCATGTGCAAGGTACAATTAGTTATACAATAAGTCCAGTTCATACTTTAGATGATTTTGTTGATTTAGCAAAAGAACTTGAAGCACTTGATTGTGATTCAGTAGCTATTAAAGATATGGCTGGTTTAATAACTCCGTCTGCAGCTTATGATTTGGTATCAAAGTTAAAAGATGAAACAGATTTGCTTGTAGATTTACATTGTCACTGTACTAGTGGAATGACTTTAATTAGTTATTATGCTGCTTGTCAAGCGGGTGTGGATATTTTAGATACTGCAATTTCACCATTATCCTGGGGTACATCTCAACCACCTACAGAAAGTATGGTTGCAGCTCTTCAAGGAACTCCATTTGACACTGGAATTGATTTAAAACTTTTAACACATATTAAAAAATACTTTGAGGATATTAAAGAAAGATATGCAACATTACTTGATCCGATTGCGGAAAGTATTGATACTGATGTTTTATTATATCAAATCCCTGGAGGAATGCTTTCAAATCTTATTTCTCAACTTAAAGAGCAAAATGCTCTAGACAGATATAATGATGTGCTTGAGGAAATGCCTCGTGTTAGAAAAGACATGGGATATCCTCCACTTGTAACACCAACAAGTCAAATTGTAGGTATTCAAGCAGTAATGAATGTTTTAGGTGGAGAAAGGTATAAAACAGTATCTAATGAAGTTAAGGAATATATGAAGGGTAATTATGGTAAACCTCCCGCACCGGTTGATAAGGAAATTTCTAAAAAAATCATTGGTGATGAGGAAGTCATTACTTGTAGACCAGCGGATTTACTAGAACCTGAATTTGATAAATTTAAATCTGAAGGAATGGAAAAAGGTTTTATCAAATCTGATGAAGATGCATTAACTTATGCTTTATATCCTCCAATAGCTCCTAAATTCCTTAAAGGGGAAGCTACTGAAGAAGAGCTTAAGGCACCCTCAATTGTTGATGAACAAATTGGAATTCCAACACAATATAATGTTGAAGTTGATGGGGATGTCTTTGAAGTTAAAATCATGCCTACAGGATTTATGGAAGTTGAAGAAACTGAAAAAGGACCATTTACACCTGTTGAGGGTGGAGTATTTTCATCAATGCAAGGTATGGTAATAAAGCTCAATGTTAATGTCGGTGATAAAGTAACAGAAGGTTCAACAATAGCTGTTATTGAGGCTATGAAGATGGAAAATGATATACAATCAGAAATTGAAGGTGTTGTTAAAGAAATCTTTGTAGAACCTGGAGATGCAGTTAGCGCAGGAGATATTTTAATGGTTATCGAATAGATAACCTTTTATTTACTTTTTTTATATGATATTCATTATTTTGAATATTTTTTAAATTATGAAATTTTTTTAGTCATATTTATATAATGTTTTTTTTAAAATTATTAATATCGAAGTTTTAGATTTAGAAACTTTGAATACTTATATAGGAGACTAAAAAGATGAAAAACTACTTTGATATCAAAGATAAGGTCGCTCTTGTAACTGGAGCATCTTCCGGTCTTGGTTGGCAAATTGCACAAGCTTATGCCAGTCAAGGAGCAAAATTAGCATTATTTGCTAGAAGAGAAGAAAGACTTCAAGAAAACAAAAAACAATTGGAAGACGAATATGGTGTGGAAGTAATGTACGCTGTAACAGATGTCGGAGATCCTGAAAACATTGCCGAATCTGTTAAAAAAGTAGTGGATCATTTTGGAAGAATCGATATCCTAGTTACTGCTGCGGGTATGGGTAATAATAAACCTGTTGTGGACCAAAGCGCTGATGAATGGGATAGACACATCAAAATTGATTTAAGTGGTGTTTACTACACCTGTGCAGAAGTAGGAAAAGTAATGATTGAACAAAACTATGGTAAAATCATCAATATTGGTTCAATTCATTCTCGTGTAATTTTCCCTGGTGGGGGAATTTCAGCATACTCTTCAGCAAAAGGTGGAGTAATGAATTTAACTAAAAATCTTGCTGTAGAATGGGCTAAATATAATATTACTGTTAATGCAATTGGTCCTGCAGTATTTGAAACAGAATTAACCACAGATAGTATTGAAATGGATGGATTCATGGATTTAATTTCAGCTTACTGTCCAATGCAAAGACTTGGTGAACCTGGTGAATTGGATGGTCTTGCAATTTACTTTGCATCTGATGCATCTAGTTTCTGTACTGGACAATTAGTCTGTGTAGATGGTGGTTGGACAGCTATTTAAGTGTAATTTCATATTACACTTATTTTTTTTTTAATTTTTTATTAGAAAATTTGATTTTTAAGTTAGTTGCTAGATTTTTCTAGAAAATTATTTTTATCACTTATTTTTCATAAACAGTCAAATCTTTAATGCCTGCTTTTTTAAAGCCTCTTTTTCTTCTCATACAGCTTTCACAAACGCCGCAATGTTTTTCGTTTCCTTTATAACATGAATAACTTAATTCCATTGGTGCATTAACTTCAATACCAAGTTCTACTATTTCATTTTTGTTTAAATCAATAGCTGGTGCTTTAATTTCAATATTTATTGGTGAAGCAATTTTTAAAAGCATATTGAAACTTTCTAAGTATTCTTTAGAGTTGTCTGGAAATGTATTGGCTTCTTCTTTGTCCCATCCAACAATTATTATTTCAGCACCAATACTTTCAGCATAAGATGCGGCAATTGAAGTAAAAACAGTATTTCTTGCTGGAACCCAAACACTGTCTGCAGTCTGAGTGGACTTTTCTAAGTCATCCAAATCATCTATGTTGACTTCAGGGATATCATCAGCTGTATTTAAACTTGAATTGCTAATTTTGCTTAACCAGTCTAATTCAATAACATGATGTTCAAATCCCATTTTTTCACATATTTTCTGTGAAGCTTTTAATTCTTGGGTAAAGCTTTTTTGACCATAATTAAATGTAATGGCATGGATTTCATAATCTTTAGAATAAACACTTGTTGCAACAGTACAATCAAGTCCTCCTGAAAGTACGGCTATTGCTTTTTTCATTTAATCAACTCTTTAACTTCTCTTAAGCTAAGTCCGGTATCTTTAGCTATTTTCTTTATGTCTTCATATTCTGGTCTTGATGAGATTACTTCATCATTAATATATCCAATTTTAAATGTAACTTCATAGTTGTTACCATTTATTTCAAAGGTTTTTTTAATAAATTCTCGTTTAGCTAATCCTCTATGGATATTTGGGGATATTCTAATACCTAAACTTCCAGTTTCCTTAAAAATTAAATTTATTATTTCATCACGTTTGTCTTTTTTAGAAATAACTTTAAGTAAACTTCCTTGACGATTCTTTTTCATTATTATTGGGGTTATTGATACATCGGAAGCACCGGATTTTAATAAAACATCAAATAAATAACCAATTTCTTCTCCGGTTAAATGGTCAATGTTTGTTTCAATAACATCAATTTCATCACTTTTACCAGTATTTTCTGCTTCGATAATTCTTAAAATGTTTGGGTGGTTGAAATCTTTACTTCCTGCACCATAACCCACATTTTTAGTTTTTATTTGTGGAATAAATTCTTTAATTTCTGAACATAACTCAGCATATATTGCACAACCGGTTGGTGTTGCAAGTTCACTTGAAACGGGACCTCCCTTGAAATTTAAGTCTTTTATAATTTCTAAAACTGCTGGTGCTGGAACAGGTAAGATTCCATGGGAGGTCTTAACATTTCCTCCACCAACAGCAATTGGAAGGCCAATAACTCTTTTTTTATCTAGATTAAGTGAATAATAAGCATAAACAGAACCAATAACATCAGCTACTGCATCACTTGCACCAACTTCATGAAAATGAACTTCATCTAGTGTTTTACCATGAATTTTTCCTTCGGCCATTGCTATTCTTTTAAATATATTTGTGGATGTTTTTTTAACATTGCTATCTAAATCAAGTCCATTTATTTTATCAACTAATTCATTAAAACAAATGCATTCATTTTCATCAAGCATTTCAACATGACAATACATGGATTCGATTCCATTTTTATTTATTTTTTCAAATTTTACATTAATTTTTCCAATAATGCTGGCCGATGATTCCATAATATTTTTCAATTCACTAGTATTAGCACCTAAATCAACTAAAGCACCAATAATCATATTTCCTGAAATACCACTGATTTGTGGGTCAATAATGATTGTCATAATAATTATCCTTTAAAAGTTATCTCTAAACATTAATCTATTAAATAACATAATATATAATTATATTAAATATAATAAAATTTGGGTTTTTTAAGATGTGTGAAAATAACTTAAACATTATAGAAAAAGATTATGGAATTTGTATCAATAATCCAAATCATTTCTTAGCAATTAGTGATTTTACAGTAAGCGACGGAATTGACATTGTTGAGAATATAAATATTATAAAAGCAAAAGATAAGTTTGAAAAAACTGCTAAAAAAGCAGAAACATTTAATCAAGGTAACGGATCTTATATTGCACAAGCAACAGATTCTATAAGTTATTTTACTAATAATTATGGTGATGTTACAATATTTACTTTCATGGCAAATGATGTGTTTGTTCAAGATTTTACAAATCAATTAAAAGTAGCTAATAGTAAAAAAGGTTTTCAAAAAGCAAAAATCAATTTAAGCCATATAATTTATATTAATAAAATAATATCTCCAAAAGATTTAATTAAATTATATAAGAATGTTACAAAAGCAAAGGCAAAATTTTTAGCATCACTTAATTTACCATTACACATTGAAAATATTTTAAATACCGACGATTTTTTAGCGATTTTATCAAATATTCCTCAAAATAAAGGAGAGTCATTAGATATTAATAACTGTGAATATGATGAAATTGATTTTAATGAGTTCAATATTGCAGAAGCAATTGAAATTACATTGGAAGAAGCTTTTAAAAGACTAGATTTAACATTCGGAATATTAGATTATTTTGTGGCTGAAGGAATATTAATAGGGGATTTAATTGAAGCAGGATTGGAATTATTGGATGATGTTGATATTACAGAAGAATTAACTAAAAAAATGGAAGCCCAAATTTTCAAATCATTAACAGATATTAATGTAATTACTCTTTTATTTGCAGCTATTAGATTAGAACAGGACCTTACAAACAATAGAATTCGTGAAGCAGATGCTGGTGATAATATATCTTATTTGCATGCCGATAAGGTATTGGGTTTAGCTATTTCAAACCAAATTGCCGGAACTAGTGCAATATTTAATTTTAAACGTTATATTGAGGCAAAACCGGGAATCATTTTTGGTTTACCTCTAATGTTGGATGATATTTTTGCAGGATTAATTGCAGGTTGCATATCAAAGATTTTTGATGATTAGTTTTAATTTTTTTAATAAAAATTTTCAATAAGTATAATATATTATGTGGAAGATAATGTATGTCATTGAAAGCATTTGCTAAATGCCAATTTTGAGGAATAAAAATGGATGATGATAATTATTTTACAGAAGAAGGCTTTTCACCTATTAAATCACTTTTAGGATTATTAACTTTTTCAACAGTACTTCCAATAAATGTTTTTACATCAATTGAGTATATGACTCGTTTAGTGTGGTGTTGGCCTTTTATACATTTGTTTATAGGCACATTAGCAGCATTATGCGGTTTTGTATGTGGCGAATTTCTACATTTAAATACATTTTTCGTTGCAGTTATTGTTTATAGCTTTTTGATGTTAATTACAGGTTATAATCATCTTGATGGTGTAATGGATATGGCTGATGGGATTATGGTTCATGGTTCTCCTGAAAAGAAATTAAGTGTTGTAAAAGATTCATCCGTTGGCGCTGGTGGTATTGCTACTTTATTTTTGGTAGCTAGCCTTACAATAGCAGGTATTTATAATATATTGGATTATAATTTTATCATGGGGATAGTAATTTGTGAAATGGTATCTAAAAGTTCACTTTTATCAACTGCTTTAAATTCAAGGTCTTTACCTCAAGGAATAGGATGTCATTTTATTAATTCAACAAATTCTTTTAATTATATACTTTCAACAGTTATTGTAGCTATTCTTTGTTATTTGCTTGGAGGAATCGTTGCTTTAGTTGGACTATTAGGTGCAATTATTGCAGGGTTTTTAATATCTATTATAGCAAAAAGAAACTTTGGTGTTGCAAATGGTGATGTTTTAGGAATGTCTAACGAAGTTGGACGTTTATTCGCCTTACTTTTCATGTCAATAGCTTTATACTTTTTATAATTTGGTGATAATATGAATGTTAATGTTTTGAGATTAGATCATAGATTAAAAAGAGATACTAGAATTACCACTCATGTTTGTTTAACTGCCCGTGCATTTGGTGCAAGTAAAATCTATCTTGCAGGTGATAAAGATAATAAACTAATGGATAATGTAAGAGATACGGCTTCAAGATGGGGTGGAAATTTTGAAATAGAACATACTGACAGTTATATGGGTGTTATTAATAAATGGAAAGATAACGGTGGTAAAATTGTTCATCTAACCATGTATGGTTCACAAGCACATGAGATAGCTCCAGAAATTAGAGATGATGGTAGTGATATTCTAATTATTGTAGGGGGTTCTAAGGTTCCTGGAAAAGTCTATAAGGTAGCTGATTGGAATGTATCTGTAACAACACAACCTCACTCCGAAGTATCATCTTTAGCGGTTTTTCAACATTTATTAATGGATGGGGATGAATTCGATTTAGAATTTGAAAATCCTGTATTTGAAGTTATTCCAACAGCACACGGAAAAAATGTTAATATTCATGATGAAAATCGTTAACTAATGAATTCATCTAACCTTTTAATAGCTTTTAATTTTTCATCTTTTTTTATTTTAGCTTGTTCAAGTGCATCTTTCATAGTTTGAATTGAATTATCATAAACTTCTTTATCAACTGGATATGGAAAGCCATCTTTTCCACCATGTGTGAAACTGTATTTTACAGGGTCTTTCCAACTTGCAGGTTCACCATAAACTAAATCAGATATTAAAGCCAGTGCTCTTATTTTTTTAGGTCCAATTCCTTTAAGCAATATTAACTCTTCATAATTTTCTGGTTGAATTTCCCAAGCATTTTTTAATATTTCCATTTCTCGATTTGTAATATCGATGTCAAGTACTGGGTGGTGTTTGGGCATCGTAAAATCTTCTAAAAGCATTTGATTATCTTTTCTTTTAAAATATTGTATTAAATGGTCGGGGTTATCATTAATTAAATCAACACTAATTTTTTGAGCTTCTTTACTATCTTTTGATGACATATTTAATGTATTTGGAGTTTTCATATCACAGGATATTCCACTATGTGGATCGTTTAGTAATGTTTCTACTTCATTGCCTAACCAATGATATCTTCTAGCATATTTATTTTCAACATTCAGTCCTTGTTGAACAACAGCCCAATCTCCTTTTTCGGTTATAAAGAAATTATGTTGGTATAGTGTGTATCCATCTTGAATACATGAATTATCAATTTTAGCAGTTAGTTTACTTGTTTCAATTAGCTTTTCAGTTTTCTTTGTAGTTAAGTTAAATATATCTCCGGCGTGCGCAATTCCTTCAGGTGTTTTTCTAGATTTGGCTCCTTTACCTCCACTTAAATAAACTCCATGTTCTTCAGGACTTAATGATCTTTTTAAAGCACCTAGTGTTGTTGTAGTTGTTCCAGAAGAGTGCCAGTCAAAACCTAAAACACATGAAAATGCTTGAAACCAATATGGATTTGAAATTCTATTTAAAAATTCTAATAAACCATATTCTTCAATAATAACCGAAGCTAGCGCTCCAGATAAATCCACCATTCTTGTAAATAACCATTTTGGTGGATGACCTCCGTGTAATGGTAAATTAACTACTCCTTTCCTTTGCATGAATTAGAATATATTTTCAATATTATATTAATTTTTTAGAAAGAGCACATGATAAGTATTCAAATTGTATAAAACAAAACTTTAATAAGTAATAGTTACTAAAACTATAGAGTGTTATATTTATTAACATTTTATTCAATCAAATTTATTTAGGAGCGTAATTATTATGGCAGTTAAAGACGGAGATTTTGTTCGTGTAAACTTTACTGGAAAAATCAAAGAAAATGATGAAGTATTTGATACTACTTATGAAGAAATAGCTCATGAAGCAGATATTTTCGAAGAAAATAAAACCTATAAACCAATTCCAATTGTAGTTGGTGGAAACCACTTATTACCAGCTATTGATGAAGCAATCATTGACCTTGATGCTGGTGACTCTAAAACTGTTGAAGTTGACAGTGATAATGGATTTGGTCCTCGTGATCCAAAAGCTATACAATTAATTCCAATGAAAGAATTTAAAAAACAAGGTATGACTCCATATCCAGGTATGAGAATTTCTGCTGAAGGTGGAGAAGGTAGAATTTTAACTGTAAATGGTGGAAGAGTAAAAGTTGATTTCAACCACCCATTAGCTGGAAAAGATTTAATTTATGAAGTCGAAATAACTGAAATCATTGATGATATTGATGATAAAATCAAAAGTATGATTGAATTACATTACTCAAACCCTAATGTAGATATTGAAAATACTATAATTGAAATTGATGATGGTGTTGCAAGTATCCAATTAGATGAAATTGCTAAATTCGATCAACAATCTTACATGGATGTTACCTTTGCAAGATTCAAAATAGCTAAAGATATTTGGGAAAATATCGAAGAAGTTAATAAAGTTAATTTCGTAGATTCATTCGAAAAAAGAGAAGAAAGTGAAGATGAAGAAGATGAAGAATAAATTCTTCTTCTAAATACTTTTTCCTTTATTAATAGCTACTATTCCAGGAATATTTTCTACTTTTAATTTATACATGGCTTCTATGCCTTCACTAGCAAATAAAACACACTCTTTTTTTAGAACTTTACTGGTTAATAATGCTGCGACTGGTGGTGTTATTACAAAAATAGAATTGTTTTCTTTTAATGCTTGAATTGTTTTTTCATTTAACATGCCTTTGCCAATGTGCATTTTAACACCATGTTTACTTAAAAAGGGAATGTTTGATTCTATTTCATTTTTATTACTTGTTGTTGGTGCAATACCTGCATCACTAACTGCCGTATGCATTATCACAGAGCCCTCAATATCAAAATCAACTTCGTTATTTTTAATTAATTCAACAAGTTGTGGGAGTGCTGCATCACGACCAGTATATATTGTTCCGGATATTGCTATTTTATCACCTACATTTAATTTTAAAATTTCTTCATTTGTTATAGGTGTTTTAATTTTTTTCATATTTTTTCTATTATTCTTCAATTTATTTGTAATTTTCTTTTTTTCATAAGTTATTTAAAGGTTTGAAAATATACATAGTATATACTATAATTTAGTAATTTATTTAGGAGATTGTAAAATTGATTATAATTGATGAAGATTTATGCAAAGGTTGTCACCTTTGTTTATTCATGTGCTATCAGAATGTTTATGCTATATCTTCAGAGTTTAATAAAAAAGGTGTTCAATTGCCTTATGTTAATTTTGGAGAAAGATGTACAAATTGTGGAGTATGTGAAGTAATATGCCCTGATCAAGCTATTACAGTTGATGTTAATAAAAATTGGTGGGTTGGAAAAGAAGATAATGCTTTCAATCCCAAATTTTCAAATGGGAGGAAATAGGTGGTAGAATGTCACAGGAATTTTTTATTCAAGGTAATGAAGCATGTGCAAAAGGTGCTTTAAGAGCTGGTTGTAGATTTTTTGCAGGATATCCTATCACTCCATCTACTGAAGTTGCAGAAACTTTAGCTCGTGAACTTCCAAAAGTCGGAGGATCATTTGTTCAAATGGAAGATGAAATAGCTTCCGTTGGAGCAATTATCGGAGGATCTTGGGGAGGAACTAAATCAATGACTGCTACTTCCGGACCAGGTTTATCATTAATGCAAGAAAATATTGGTTATGCATTTATTTCTGAAACTCCTATTGTCATTGTTGATGTTCAAAGAGGTTCACCGTCTACAGGTCAACCAACAATGGCTGCTCAAGGAGATATGATGCAAGCTCGTTGGGGGTCTCATGGTGATTATGAACCAATCGCATTATCACCATCTAGTGTTCAAGAATTCTTTGATTTCACTATTAAAGCATTTAACTTGGCTGAACAATTCAGAACTCCAGTATTTGTCATGGCTGATGAGATTATTGGTCACATGAGAGAAAAAATTGTTGTTGAAGATGATATTGAAATTATTCCAAGACAAATGCCTGAGGATAAAGATAATTATTTACCATTTAAGAATGTTGAAAATGGTACAAATCCAATGCCTGCATTTGGTGAAGGATTCAATATTCACGTCACTGGCCTTACTCATGATGAAAGAGGTTATCCGGATACTAACGACCCGGAAACTCATAATGATTTAGTCCAAAGATTATGTGATAAAGTTTTAAATAATTGCGATAAAATTTGTTCTGTTAAATCTAAGAGCTGTGAAGATGCAGATATTATTATTATTTCTTATGGTGCTCCGGTCAGATCTGCAATTGAAGCGGTAAGTGTTGCAAGGTCTGAAGGTAAAAAGGTTGGTTATATTAAATTAGATACTCCATGGCCATTTCCTGAAGAGGAAATTAAAAACTTGAGCTCTAATGCATCTGATATTATTGTTGCTGAAATGAATTTGGGTCAAATGTATTATGAAGTTGATAGAGTATTGCCAAATGATGTTAACATACATCTTATTGGTAAAATTGGTGGTTTAATGCCAACACCTGATGAAATATTATCTAAAATTAATGAAATAGGGGGAAATTAAATGTCTAGTGATGAAAACAAATTTACTCCATATATGAGAAAAGATAGACTTCCACATATTTTCTGTCCAGGATGTGGGAATGGTACTATAATGAATGCTTTTTTAAAAGGAATGGAAAAAGCTGAGATGGATTTTGATAATATTGCTATGGTTTCAGGTATTGGCTGTTCTTCTAGGATTCCAGGTTATATGAACTGTGATTCTCTTCACACAACTCATGGAAGAGCATTAAGCTTTGCTACAGGTTTAAAAACAGCTAATAAATCTTTAGATGTTGTAGTTTTCACTGGTGATGGGGATTGTGCTTCAATTGGCGGAAATCATTTAATCCATGCAGCTAGGAGAAACATTAATTTAACTGTTATCTGTATTAATAATAATATTTATGGAATGACTGGTGGTCAAATCAGCCCTACTTCTCCTAAAGGTAGTTTTGGAACAACTGCTCCTTATGGAAATCAAGATACTCCATTTAACTTAGCAGAACTTGTTGCAGCTGCTGGTGCGACTTATTCTGCAAGATGGACCACAATACAAATTGAGAATTTAGTTACTTCAATTAAAGATGGATTAAAAAATCCAGGTTTTTCATTTATTGAAGTTGTAACTCAATGTCCAACATATTATGGTCGTAAAAATAAACTTAGAACTCCAACTGCTATGGTGGCTATTATGAAAGCAAATACTATATTTAAATCTTCTGCTGATAGAATGAGGGAGCGAGATTTAGAAGGAAAAATTGTTGTTGGAGAATTTGCCAAAAAACAAAAAGCAGAATTCACAGAGAATATTGAAAGAATAAGTGAAGAGAAATTTGGCAATAAAACTGTTATTAATTCTGCATATGAAACGGAGTTATAGGTGGGTATTATGAGAACTGAAATTAGAATTGGTGGATTTGGAGGTCAAGGAGTAATTCTTGCAGGCATTATTTTAGGTAAAGCCGCAAGTCTTTTTGATAATAATGAAGCTGTTCAAACCCAATCATATGGACCTGAAGCTCGTGGTGGAGCTTCTAAATGTGAAGTTGTCATTAGTGATAGTGAAGTTGAATATCCTAAAGTTCAAAGTCCAGATATTTTAGTTGCAATGTCAAATGAAGCATTAATTAAATATATTGTTGATTTAAAAGATGAAGGTACATTAATAGTTGATCCTGGAACAACAGATATTGAAGATGTACGTGAATTTATAGACCAACATAATATTAAGGTTTTTAACGCTCCAGCTACAAAAACTGCAAACGATGAAATCGGCCTTAAAATTGTAGCTAATATTGTTATGGTTGGAGCTATTACAAAAGTTACTGGAATTATATCTGAAAATGCGGCTATTGAGTCAATTAAAGATAGTGTTCCTGCAGGAACTGAAGAAAAAAATATTAAAGCATTCAAAGCAGGTTATAATTTAATTTAGGTGTTAAAATGAAGTTTTTCGAAAATGTAGCAAAACAAATTTTCAATAATGAAGGAATTAAGATACTTGAAGGACATGTTGCATATTCTCCTGAAGAAGCAGTAGCAATTTGTTCTGAAATGGGAGTTCCTGTAGTTGTAAAAGCACAGGTGTTAACTGGTGGTAGAGGTAAAGCCGGTGGTGTAAAATTCGCAAATCACCCTGGTGAAGCTCTTAAGGTTGCTGATGAAATATTAGGAATGGAAATTAATGGAGAAAGAGTAAAACATTTGTTAATTGAAGAAAAAGCAGATATTTTAAATGAATTCTTTATAAGTGTTTCTATTGATAGGGCTGAAAGAAAACCTGTGATTATGGCTAGTAAAGAAGGCGGGATTGAAATTGAAAACCTTGCAAAAACAAATCCTGAAAAAATCATTAAGTATCATCCACAGCCTTTAATTGAATTTTTACCATATGAAGCTCGTGAAATTGCACGTAAAATGGGAGTTTCTTCTGATTTGATTGCTCCAATAGGGGATATAATTTGGAAATTATATGCAGTATTTGAAAAATATGATTGTGAAGTTGCTGAAATTAATCCATTAGTATTAACTCCAGAAGGTTTAGTTGCTGCTGATGCTAAATTAGAAGTTGAAAACGATTCTTTGTACAGACACCAAGATTTAGTTAAAATGTTGCGTTATAAGAAAAAAGCAGTGGATTTTGTTAAATTAGATGGTGACATTGCTGTTATCGGTAATGGTGCCGGTTTAACATTAACTGCAATGGATATGATTAAGCTTAATGGTGGGGAGCCTGCAACTTTCTTGGATATTGGTGGTGGAGCTTCTGAACACATTATTAATCAAGCTTTAAATATTGTTTTAAACTATGATCCAGTTAAAGTTGTATTTTTAAATGTTTTAGGTGGAATTACTAAGGCTGATGATGTTGCCCGTGGTGTTATTAAGGCATTAGAGCAAGCTGATAGAAAAGTACACATTGTTATTAGATTAACTGGAACTAATGAGAAAGAAGGTCAAAGACTTCTTGAAGAAGCAGGTATTCCATATGAGATTTCAATGGAAAAAGCTGCAAAAAAAGCTGTTGAATTGTGTGACGAATTATCTGCTGAATAAAATGAAATTTTTTGCTATAAATGGAAGCCCTAGAAAAGCTTGTAATACTGCAAAACTTTTGGATGAATCTTTAAAAGGAATTAAATCTATCTTAACTAAGGCTGAAGTTAAAAGAATAGATTTATATGATATTCCTTTTAATGGTTGTAAAAGTTGCTTTGCATGTAAAAAAATTAATGGCCATCATTATGGAAAATGTGTTTATAATGATGAATTTAAACCTATTTTAAATGAAATTGTTAAAGCAGATGGGATAATATTGGGCTCACCGGTCTATTTTAGTGATGTTACTGGTAACATGAGGTGCTTTTTGGAAAGATTCCAATTCCCATTTTTTGCTTATAGTGATGTTGAAGAAGTTGAACATAAGCGGATGCCTATAGCTTGCATATATACTATGAATTGTTCTGAAGAATTATCTGGGCAAATTGGTTATAATAAAACATTTGATAATTATGAATATGGATTAGAAATGGTATTTACAAAACCGGAACATTTGTATGTCTATGAAACTTATCAATTTGATGATTATTCTAAATATGTTTGTGATGCATTTGATGAAAAGGAAAGGAGATATATTCGCGATACACAATTTCCAAAAGATTTAGAATCTGCATTTAAACTTGGCCAAAAAATAGCTAATAGATCTATAAACGACTAATTTAAAACTCAAATAATTTATTTTCATAATCTATTTACATAATATCTGATATTTTTCGAATTTTCTAAAGTTCATGTCCTTTTTTTCTAATTTGGATTTTTGTAATTCAAAAGCTTTGGGATATTTTTTATTTAACTTTCTATCACTTCTCTCATATGGAGTTTTCAGCATATCTTTGATAACTTCTCCAAGCTATAATCTGTATAAAACTGGTAATCCAAAAAAACTCAAACATATAAATAAAATACATAATATGGTAAAAACTTTTAAAGATATAATATAATAACTATTATTGGTGTTATTATGCTTATCAATATTGGTGCTGAATTCGGCACACATTTAGAATCTAGTGATATTGCAACGGAATTAGTTGATATTTTAAATAAAATACCTGAAGATAATTTTATAATTGATTTTAAGGATGTAATTTTTATTACAATGAATTTTGCACAATCTTATTATGTGGCTAAACTTGATTCGCCTAAAAGAATATCTGAGATTAATATTTCTGATAATATTAAGGTGATGATGGGTGCTGCTGATGAGGCGGTTAATCCTTGATTATTCAAGTAAAACTACACGACTAATTTCGGATTCATTTACTATTTTTTTTCCACAGTTATCAGCTATTTTATAAGCAAAATCTTTAACTTCATCAAATGTTGGCATATTATCTTGTGTTAAACGTTCACGGGATGATCCAACATACATGTACGCTTTGATTTCTACAAAATCAGGGTCTGCTTTTCGGATTAATTCACTATATATTTCTGGATTAATCATATTTTTTCCTTTAACGCAGGTGTTTCTTATACATGTTCGTGAGTTAAAACTTGAAAGGGTTTCAAGAGATTCGTTTAAATTCTCCCAAGCATTATTTATTCGGGGTCTACATAATTCTTTATATATTTTTTTGATAGGTGCATCTAAGGAAAGATATAGTTGGTAAGGATCATTTTCTAGATTCTGTAATCTCTCAACACATTGGCCATTACTAACTACAAATGTTGTAAAATCACGGCGATTAAATTCTCCAATCAAACCATCAATTTTTGGATAAAGTGTAGGTTCACCAGCCAGTGAAATAGCCGCATTCGTAGGTTTTTTTAGCTCTTCTAGCTTTTTTTTATTTGCTTTGTCATTTCCATAATAGCCACATAATAAGTTATTTTGAGCTTTAATAGCTTCATCAACTATTGTTTTTGGTTCATCATATTCTTCATCTTCCCAAGTGGTTTGAGTATAAGTTAAATCTCTCCAGCAAAATTCACATTCTTGTTGGCAATTGGGAACGGCAGGAGACATTTGCAGGCATCTATGTGATTCAATACCATAAAATTTTTCTTTATAACAAACTCCTTTATCCACGATACTTTGGCGAGTCCAATGACAGGTTTTAACTGCTGCATGACCATAACTACCTACGAATCTATATCCGCTTTTTTCTAATTTTTCTTGTTGGCTTTTATTAAATGACATAAAATCAAATCTATTTTTAGTTTTGTTAGTATTTGTATTTTTGTGAAGTTATGAAATTTTATACTTTCCCATGATTATTGATTTTAATTGAACATATTATATTAAAAAATAACTTAATTATTTAATTGTTTAGAAATATATTTTGTTTTCATGAAATTATGGAACAAAAATCAAGAAAAAATATTTTTTAATAATTGTCTAAGTTTTTCTTCACCAGAACAGTTATTTAATAAAACTGAAAATGGAAAATATCTTGCATATTGGCCTAAAAGATATCGGAGTGTGAAAACAACATTACAATCAAGAAATTCTTTAATCGGTGAATTTAGTGAAAAATGGGTTGAAAATTTATTCAATTATTTAATTAAAGATGAAAATATGTATGTGATTAGACAAGCACAAATTCCAGCTATTGGAATTTCAGCTCACTCACCAGCAGATATTGTTATAGCATCAAAAAATAAGAAAGTATTAAGACCTGAGGATGTAAAAATAATATTTGAAGTTAAAATGTCAATAGTGTGGAATTGGCAGTGGGATATCAATACTAATTCTTTAAAAGAAATTGGAGATTTTAAAACCCATAAGGGAAAACCAAGTTTCACACGTTCAGATTCCATTTTAAAGGCAATTGGAAAATGTATAGACATTAGAGTGTCTAATCATAAGGCATCTATAATACCTTTAATCGTTTTGGGTAATGCACCATTATCAAATGGTTTTTGCAAAAAAGCAGATTATTTAAAAACTGCAGGAATTCTTCAAGGATTCTGGTCTTTGAATCCATTTCCTCTAAATCATGGAAATACAAGAAAAAAATCTAATAAAAAGGGATTCATGCGTTTTGATAATATTTCTGAGATTAGATATAGCTTAAATGATATGTTTAATCAAGATTTAAATTTCTTTTCAGGAATGCAAAGTCCAACAACTTTGGGCAAAGTTATAGAAATGGCTGATGATGAAAGTAATTATGAAGAAAAAGGATTGAAATTTTTAAATTTAATTAACGGGTAATAATATGAATAGGAAAACTAAAACAACTTCATTTGGTTCTGTTGTTCGTGAAAGTCACAACTCTGATGAATTTTATTCTTCAAATTTATTTGAAGATTTTAAAATACCTGATAAAATAGATTTTAAGGAAAATAAAATTCCAAATTCTGGATTAAATAAATTATATGCTAAATCAAGTGAAGTCATGGATGAAATTCCAGATAATTCTATTCATTTAATGATTATTTCTCCACCATATAATGTTGGAAAGGAATATGACAATGATTTAACATTAAAAGAGTATGAAGAACTCTTAACTTCTGTTTTTAGTGAAACATATAAAAAATTAGTGAATGGTGGAGAGCTTGTATTAATATTGCAAATATTGGAAGAAAACCATATGTCCCACTCCATTCTTTAATAATTAATATAATGTTGAATTTGAACTTTTTAATGCGTGGCGAAATAATTTGGGATAAATCTAGTAGTGCTGGAGGATCATGCGCTTGGGGAAGTTGGATGTCAGCATCTAATCCTGTTTTAAGGGATTATCATGAATATATTCTGGTTTTTTCAAAAGAATATTATTCTAAAAATAAAAATCAAGAAAAAAAAGATACAATAACTAGAGATGAGTTTATCCAATGGACTAAAGTATTTGGACATTTCCAGCAGTTAATGCAAAACGTATTGGTCATCCCGCACCATTTCCAATAGAATTGCCTCACAGACTTATTAATTTGTACTCTTATGAAGGTGATGTTATTCTAGACCCTTTTTGTGGTAGTGGAACAACTTGTCTTGCAGCTATTAAGAATAATCGAAATTATATTGGTTATGATGTTAAAAAAGAATACATTTATTTATCTAAAAAAAGAATTGATAATCATAACTTTTTTTAATATAGTTATCCATATATAATAATTAATAAATCAATTATGGGATAATATGAATACACCAATAGTGATATTAAATTATAAAACTTATTCAGAATCAAGCGGGTTAAATGCATTAAAACTAGCTAATGACTTAAAAAGTGCTGCGGAAGAATCAGGTATTACAATGGTTGCATCTCCACAAGCAGCAGATATTTATAGAATAAAAAAAGAGACATCTGTTCCTATTTATGCTCAGCATATTGATCCAATCTCTCCGGGAGGACATACTGGAGCTAATTTGATTGAAACATTAGTTGAAGCAGGTATTGAAGGTTCATTAATTAATCATTCTGAAAAAAGAATGCAACTTGCAGATATTGATGAGGTTGTCCAATTATGTAAAAAACATGATATTGTATCTTGTGTTTGTACAAATAATATTAATACAAGTAAAGCTGTTGCAAGCTTAAATCCTGATGCGGTAGCTGTTGAACCACCGGAACTTATTGGAACTGGAATTCCAGTATCTCAAGCTCAACCTGAAGTTGTTGAAGATACAGTTAATGAAGTTAAACAATTAAATAAGAATATTAAAGTTTTATGTGGTGCCGGAATCACTAATGGTGATGATATGAAAGCAGCTATGGATTTGGGTGCGGATGGTGTATTATTGGCTTCCGGAATAATAAAAGCAGAAAATCCAAAAGATGCATTACTTGATCTTGTAAGCAAATTATAGTGTGTGGGAGTATGTCTGGAAATTTTAATACTATTGATGATTTTGATATTGAAAATAAAACAGTATTGGTGCGTGTTGATGTTAATTCTCCAGTAGACCCAAGTTCTGGAATTATTTTGGATGATACTAGGTTAAGATTACATGCTAAAACCATTAGGGAATTATCAAATAAAGGAGCTAAAGTTGTTATTCTTGCTCACCAAAGTCGTCCAGGTAAAAATGACTTCACATCATTATCTCAGCATGCTGATGCATTATCAGATATTTTAAATTTAAGAGTTCGATACGTTGATTCAATTTTTTCTTCACTAGCTAAACAAGCGATTCGTGATTTAAAACCTCATGAGATTCTATTACTCGATAATGTAAGGTTTTTTTCTGAGGAATCACTTTCAAGAACTCCATTAGAACAGTCTAAAACTATTATTGTAAAAGAGTTATCTCCATTAATTGATTATTATGTAAATGATGCATTTGCAGCAGCACACCGTTCACAAGCATCATTAGTGGGATTCACTGTTAATACTCCATCTGCTGCAGGTAGAGTTATGGAGGAAGAATTAACTGTAATTCAAAATGCCCTAGATAATGTTAAACATCCTTGTGTCTTTTTACTTGGTGGAATGAAACCAGATGATTCTATTGATGTTATGGAGAATGTATTAAGTAATGGGACTGCAGATGCTATATTAACAACAGGTATTGTAGGAAATATTGTATTGTGGTGTGCAGGTATCGATATTGGTCAAGTAAATAAAGATTTCATTGCAAGTCGTGGATATGAAGATATGGTTGTAAAATCAAAAGATTTGATTGAAAGATTTGGTGATAAAGTCAAATATCCGATTGATGTTGCAATTGAAGTTAATGATGAAAGAGTCGATGTTGATATTGATGAAATTCCAAATGAAGCTATCTTTGACATTGGAGTTAAAACAATTAATTTTTATGCTCAAGAGATTAGAAATGCTAAAACAATCTTCGCAAATGGTCCGGCAGGTGTATTTGAAGACCCTAAATTTGCAATGGGAACTGAAGACTTAATCAATGCAATCGCATCTTCTAACGGATTCTCATTAATTGGTGGTGGTCATATTGCGGCTGCTACAGCAGGACTTGGTTGTGAAGACCAAATGAGCCATATAAGTAGTGGTGGAGGAGCATGTATTAGTATGTTGGCAGGTAAAAAACTTGCTGCAGTCGAAGCATTAAAAAATAGTAAAAATTAACTATTAAATATTTTTAATAGTTTTTGCGAATTTAATTTGGGATTATCTGAGTTCATTATTACACTTACAACTGATAATCCTGCAATTCCAGTATCTTTTAACTCACTGGCATTATTTAGGTTAATACCACCAATGGCCACTACAGGAATATCAATTGAATTAACTATTTCAATTAATTCTTTTTTTGAAACAGAATCAGCATCTTTTTTTGTTGTTGTTGGAAAAATTGCACCGGTTCCAATATAATCAGCCCCATCATTTTCAGCTTTTTTGGCTTCGCTGATGGTTGCTGCAGAAACACCTAAAATCTTATCTTCCCCTATTAATTCACGAGTAACATCACAAGGCATATCACTTTGACCAACATGTACTCCATCAGCATCAATAGCTAGTGCTATATCAACTCTATCATTTATTATTAAAGGAATATTGTATTTTGTTGTTATTTCTTTAACTTTTAGGGCTAAATTATAAAAATCTAATGTTTCGGCAGTCTTTTCTCTTATTTGGATTATAGAAACACCACCAAGCATAGCTTCTTCAATCGTTTTTAAAAATTTCTCTTCATCATCACTATTGTCAGTTACAAGATAAAGGGATAAATCTATATTTTTCATAATATCTCAATTTCAGATTCGTTAATTAATTCTTTTGCATTTGTATTGTATAATGCATCTATTAAAAAGGTTCTAAATGATCCGGTTCCTAAGTTGTTTTCATCAACTTTCGCTCTTGCTTTTTCACCAGCTTTATTCATTGCAAGAATAGCAAGTAAAGTTCCTTCAAATGCATTTGTAGCACCAATACAGCTACCTACAATTGATGATAACATACATCCACTACCAGTTATTAATGGCATCATTTCATCCCCGCCATTAATAGCTATTGTAGTTTTTCCATTACTTAAAATATCAATCGGACCACTTGCCAATATTATTGTATTTAATTTTTCTGCAGTTTTAGCAATAATTTCGCCATTTTCTTTTAAAGTATCTTTAGTTATGATATCATCATCACAAACATCTACTCCTTTTGCTGTATTTGTATCATCTATAACATTAAATATTTTAGCTATTGTTTTTATTTCGGTGATATTTCCACGTATTGTAGTAATATCATAATTTTCGATTAATTCTTTTGTTATATCATTTCTAAGTTTACTTATTCCAACACCTACAGGATCTAATGTTATGGGGATGTTGTTTTTATTTGCTTGTGCTGAACTTAATTTCATTGCTTCCATTTGAGGTTGACTTATTTTTCCAATGTTGATTACTAACGAATTTGAAATATTAACAATTTCGGCTACTTCATTAACATCATCAGACATTATTGGTGATCCCCCAATTGCAAGAATAGCATTTGCACAGTCATTTACAGTTACAAAATTTGTTATACAATGGGTTAGCGGTGTTTTTCTTTTTACTTCCTTTAATAATTTAGGTAATTTTTCTAGTATCTTTTCATTATTTATCATGATTATTAATTATAAATTCTATTTTATTTAAATTTTTTTGACATGTTGAGTGTATTTGTAAATTTGTTAGTTGGTAATTTGATTTTTTGAATTTTTCACAGGAAAATTTTAATTTTGTTGTTTTTGCGAAAATTTTT
>CACZPT010000019.1 GCA_902783085.1 uncultured Methanobrevibacter sp. | reverse complement strand
CTAAATTCTCAAGTTTTTGTAAAGTAATTTCATTACCTGATAATGAAGATTGAATTAGCTGCACAATTCCACTATCATTTAAATGATTTTTCACTTCATTTAAAAATAAGTCAATAACTTTCCTACCATTTAATCCACCATCAAATGCATAATTTAAATTGTCTTGTAAAACTTCACCATCTTCGGTAGGGAGATATGGAGTATTAAATAAAATTACATCAAACTTTCTATTTTTCACAGGTTCAAACAAATTTCCAAATAGCAATTCAATATTATCAATATCATTATCTTTAAAATTAGATTCTGCAAGTGTTATTGCATCAAAATTAATATCAGTTGCAGTTACTTTATTCGTAAGTTTAGAAGCATACATTGCAACAATTCCTGATCCAGTACCAATTTCTAAAACAGTATCTTCAGGTTTTATTTCTAAATTCTCAGCAAGCAGATAACTGTCTTCAGCAGGAATATAAACATTTTCGTGTGTATTAATAATAAAATCCATATTAATCATTTAAAATTAAATTAACTTCTTTTGAAACAAATAAAATCTCTTCAGGAGTAATGCTTATTACTCTTTTAGATAAATAATTCTTTAAATAATCAGATTCAATGTTGTTTAATTTATTTTTAATTTCTTTTTTATCTAAGTTACTTATAATATGGCGTGAGTCGATTAAAGCATTTTTAATTTTTTTATTTCTATGTTGAAATAATGCTTTTGTAAATTTTGAGTAAATTTTAAAATCAGCATTATCTAATTTACTTTCTTTAGGTGTTAGTTTCATAACACACGAGTCAACTTTTGGTTTAGGTATGAAACTTTCACAACTTACATCAGTTAATTTTTTAACATCACATTTAAAATAAAGCATTGCAGATAATCTGGAATAGTTTTTAGACCCAACTTCACCAACCATTCTTTGAGAAAATTCTTTTTGGTACATTAAAACTGCTAAATCAAAATCATATTCTAAAAATTTAAATGTTATTGGTGATGATATTTGATAAGGTAGATTAGACACAATTTTATTGAATTCAGGAAAATCTACTTTCAATGCATCTTTATTAATAATATCTACATTATCAATTTTTTCTTCTTTCAATCGTTCTTCCAATATTTTACTAATATTGGAGTCTTGTTCAATAGCTATCACTTTTTTAGCTTTTTTAGCTAATTCTATTGTTAATGTACCTATACCTGTACCAATTTCTAAAACAACATCTTCCTTTGTAATATTTCCAAAGTTTATTATCTGATCTCTTTTATTTTTATCAATTAAATAATTTTGACCAAGATTTTTATTTAATCTTATTCCATATTTGTTAAGAATAGATTTTGTTGTTCTAGATAATGATTCAACAGGTTCACTATTCAAGTTATCACGTTTATTTTTGATTCCTATTTCTAGGAATTGGGGTAAATAAATAATATTTTTGTTTACCTTTTTTAACTGTTGTAGTATCTAATTCTTGTTTAATTCTATTTACAATCATTCCAACAGGATCAGTTAATGAAGGAACTCTTTCACTAATATCTTCAAAGCTTTCAAATTCTTTTCTTTCACGAGCTTCGATAATTTCCCACATATATTTTTTCCCGATTCCTGGAAGCAATTCTAATTGATGTAATCTGGTATTAACAGGACCAGCATTATTGAAAAAGCCTACATATTTTTCTTCATCTGATTCTACAATATCTCTTATTGCATAATCTAGTTCTATTCTACTAGTTGCGGTTAAGTTTTTAAAGTCTAGTTTACCTAAAACTCTGTAAATCTTATCCCTTTTTCCTTTTCCAATATACACAGTATCTTGAATTTCTAAATCAACTCCGTTTTTTGGAGCTAACTCTAGTAAAGTGAAATAATCGGTACCAATAGCTTGTGCGATAGCTTTACCTTTAAACTTAGACATATCTGATTTGACATATCCTAAACTAAGATAATCGAGTATAACAGCATTGTCTTCAGTTTTTTTTGGCGGTAAATTTTTTTTGTTCTTTTTTTTATCCATCTTATCACTTCACCATGTAAATCCTAATTTATATCTTTAAATTTTAAGCATAATAAATATATCTAAATATATTTTAAAAAATTAGTTAAAAAAAGTTAGGAATAAAATAGTTTAAAACTATTCTTCGACAAAATATTGATTTAAGATATCAAGAATTTGTTCCATCTCTTCAGGTGTTACTTGAGTTGGTTCTTTTGCAAAAATTAACCTTAAATCATCAATGTCTTGTGGAATCAAATCGACAATATGAACAGCAACTTTGTGTCTTAAGTTAAGTTTATCTTCAAGTTCAGCAATGATTTTTTTACTATCTTCAGTTGAAAATCGTGGGAATCTTGCAAGTTGATTCAAAGTTATGTTTTGTTCATAATTCAATTCATAATCTTGTGAGAATTCTTCAAGAGCTTCTTTAACTTCAGCTCCTGAGATTTCTTTTTTCTTAATCACATTTTTTCCAATCATCGTAATCATTCTTGTAATTTTAAGTGATCAGGTCTAATAATTAATTCTTTAGCTTTATTTCCTTCTTTTAATGAAACAATATATGCTTTTCCTTTTTTACTGGTGATTGTACCAGTTTTTCCATGGAATCTTGGGTGTGGTTGACCTTTTTGAATACTTGGATTAATAATAATGTGAACTAAGTCTCCTTCTTCAAATTTTTGAAATCTGTTAGTGATTGGGTTTGTTCTTCCTGCTCTTGCTACTTTAGTCATTTTTTTTCTTGATCTACTTTTAAATCCTCTTGATCTTTGCATATGAATAACCTCGTTTTAATAATTACTGGGTATATAATTAAATCTATGTTATCAGCTACCTAGTATCAAAAAAGCCCATAAATACTAGTAACATAGAATGTGAAAATAATCAAAATTATCATCAGTGATATGATAATATTATAATTTTACTTTTTTTACATTAATATACTTTTAGTTTTTTAAGCAATTTTTTGCGGTGATGGTAGTGGTGTGTTAAAAATGGTGTGCAATAATTAAAATAATTATTGCTCAAATCTTCTTCTATCAATTAATTCTTGACGTTTACCAGGGTTCCAACCACCGGATGCGGATTTAGCACGACCTACTTGTTGTACATAACCGGTAATTCTATCATACCATTCCACATCTTCATTTTCACCACAAGTTGGGCAAGTATTTGATAGTCCTTTCATTAAAGTTTTACATTTAAGACAGAAACTTAAAGCTGAACTGTAAGCCCAGAATCCGATATCTGATTTTTTAGATATTTTATTAGTTAAGCTCATTAATGAATCAGGATCAGAGTATGATTCGCCCATAAATGCATGGAAGATGTGACCACCTGGAGTTAAACTGTGATATTGTTCTTCAATTTTAATTTTTTCAATGAGTGAAGCGCTGGTATCTACTGGTACATGTGATGAGTTAGTGTAGTAGTTAGCGTTGCCGTCTCCTTGTACAATAGCTTGATCGCCATATTGTTTTTTATCGAGAGTTGCAAATCTGTATGCAGTTGATTCAGCAGGGGTT
>CACZPT010000018.1 GCA_902783085.1 uncultured Methanobrevibacter sp. | reverse complement strand
GGAAAAACTAAAAGAAGCCCAAATAGGCAATATTAAAAATTTAAGCACAAATTACTAACAAAAGCACTAAGAACTTGACAGTCCCAATGGACATTTTTTAAAAAAATTAATAAATAACAACTTTCAAAATATTTATTAATGTATTCACAAACTAAAATAGCCATTCCAATTTTTCAAAATAAAATTGAGGATGTAATTGAAGTTGCAAATGACTGCATTGAAAAAGGTGCAGACATAATAGAATTTAGAATTGATGGGCTAAAAAATCCGGATTTTAAAGAAATTAAAAAAGCAATAGATGAAATAAATTTTCCAATAATTGCAACCAATAGAATATCAAGTGAAGGAGGTTCTTTTAAAGGATCTGAAGAAGAAAGAATCGATATTTTATATAAATGTGCTAATTTAGTTGAGTACGTAGACATTGAACTTCAAACTAATGATGAATATATAAATAAAATTCATGATACTGGAGTTAAAACAATTGTGTCTTACCACGATTTTGAAAAAACTCCGGAAATTGATGAAATAACATATATTGTCCAAAAAGAGCAACAAATGGGTGATATTGCAAAAGTTGCATTTATGCCAAATGATTTAGATGATACATTAAAAATTCTTGCTATTCTTTCACACTGTAAAAACACAATAGCTATATCAATGAGCGATTTAGGAAGTTATACCCGTGTAATGGCATCTAAATTTAACTCCCCAATTACATTTGCTGCAGGTAGAGATGTTACAGCACCCGGTCAAATTGATATTGAAACAATGAAAGCATTGCTCAATATGGATTTAAATATAATTGAATAAGGTGATAAAATGGCTAAAAAGATTATCTTAGCTATTGTAATAATTATTCTGGCTATTTTTATAGGATATTTAGTATTTCATGAAGATTCTATCAACATATATATTGATGGTGAAAATGTTACCTCTTATAGTAATATTTTCATATTTGAAAACATAAATACCCAACAATTAAATAAAGACATTTGTAATTATACTTTAAGTTCTATGAATAACACCACAAGTAATATTAGCACGCTAAGAAATGGCATTTCAGATATTAGTGAGTCTTACGGGCTAGAAAATGTCACAATAAATATTAACTCAAGTATAGGGGAAAATGAAATACCGATTATTTATACAGTTAAAGGAAAGTCAATGTATCCAACACTCCACAATGGCCAAAAAGTTCTATTAAACAAAACCAAAAATATTCATGTTGGAGACATAGTGGTTGCTAATACTGCAAAATACGGAAATATTATAAAAAGAGTTTCTCAAATTGATGGTGATTCAGTTTATCTTACAAGTGATAATACAAATGTTGAAATAGAAGAAATAAATGGAAGTATCTACCAAACACATGGTTTAAGAACATGGGTAGATATTTCCAATATTTACGGGGTTGTAATTAAATATTAAACTGCACTATCACCCTCCTCTCCTGTTCTAATTCTAATTACATTTTCAATTGGATAAATGAATATTTTTCCATCTCCAATATTACCGGTATGTGCTCCTTTTTTAATTGCATCGACAATAATGTCAACACCTTCATCTTTAACAACTATTTCAATACGTGTTTTTGGAATTAAATCAATACAGTAACTAGACCCCCTATAAGATTCTTTAATTCCTCTTTGACTACCTCTTCCTTTTACTTCAGAGACATTCATTCCTTCACAGCCAACAGCCAAAAGAGCATTTTTAACATCTTGATATTTTTCTTGTCTAATAATTGCAACTACACTTTTCATCTAAACACCCCCTAGTTAAAGTTATAAGCTGATTCTTCATGAAGATTAGAATCCAATCCACCAATTTCTTCATTTTCCTCAACTCTGATTCCACCCATAGCTTTATCAAGAATTTTAGCTAGAACAAAACTAATTGTGAATGCATATACTATAGTTGCTATTACACTTATAACTTGTACTAAAACTTGACTTGGATTGCCATATAATAAGCCTGCAGCTCCATTAATTGCAGGCACTGCAAATATACCAGTTGCTATTGCACCCCAAATTCCAGACATACCGTGTATACCCCATACATCTAAAGCATCATCATAACCAAGTTTTGCTTTTAAGTAATAAATTGCAAAGTATGATACGAATGGAGCAACAGCACCAATAACTAATGCTGAAGGGACATCAACAAAACCTGCTGCCGGAGTAATAGCTACTAAACCAGCTACACCACCAGATATTGCACCTAAAACAGTTGGTTTTCCGACAATTACAGTATCTAAAATTGTCCATACAATTAATGCAGTAGCTGCTGCAACATTTGAAACTATAATTGCATTAGCTGCAAGACCATCAGCTGCAAGACCTGATCCACCATTGAATCCCATCCATCCAAACCAAAGTAATGCAGCACCTAAAACTGCATAACCTAAATTATGTGGGATTAATGAAGTGTCTTTTCTTTTTCCTAATACTAAAGCTACAGCAAGAGCTGAAACACCAGAGTTAATGTGGACAACAGTACCACCTGCAAAATCTAAGGCATTGATTTGCATTAACCATCCTCCACCCCATACCCAGTGAGCTATAGGGAAATATACTAAACATGCCCAAATAGGAATAAAAATAACCCATGCTTTGGTTTTCATACGTCCAACCAGAGCACCAGATATAAGTGCTGCAGTTAAACCTGCAAAAGCACATTGAAAAATAACAAATACCAATGTAGGAATAGAACCGGTTAAATCACTAATTCCAATTCCTTTTAAAAATAAATTAGATGGAGAACCTATAAAACCATATAATGACGGTTCACCAAATGAAATTGAGTATCCAAAAATTACCCATAATATGCTAACAATTGAAAATGCTATAAATGTTAAAAACATTGTATTCAAAACATTTTTACGTTTACTTAATCCACCATAAAAAAATGCAACAGCAGGAATACTCATTAATAAAACTAAAAGAGTTGAAATAAGAACCCATGCTGTATCACCAGTACTTAGAATATCCATTTTATCTTTTCTCTTAAATATTAAATTATAAAATAATTAAATTAAATTATACCGGAAGTCGGTTTCCTACTTCCGATATATAATAATTAAACATAATACTATATAAATATATTGGTCAACAAAAATTGAAAAATTAACAAAAGATTAAATAAGACTAATAACAATAAATAAATTACAAGTAAAGTTTAAAATAAATTTTAAAGAAATAAAATAAAGTTAAATTAAAATAAAAAATTGTGTTATTATGAAACAAAAAACAAAAGCAAATTTGATAATATTTCTCATAATTGCAGTAACTGCATTTATTTTAAGTAGTGTTTTTGCGATGTATATACCTATTGATAATTCCAACTCTACAATATTAGTTGCAATTGAAAATGATTCATTTGAACCACATCATATCAATAATGTACCAACTTACATCCCCCCAATACAAAATAATAACACAACAAACATAACAACTAACTTTACAAATCAATCTTCTCAAGTAAATATTTCTCAGGACTGAAAATATGGGTGAAAAAAATAAATTCATAAGAGACAGTGTTTATGGAGACATTAGTTTAAATAATTTTGAAGTAAAAATAATGGATATGCCCCAATTCCAACGTTTAAGACGAATCAAACAGTTAGGATTAATTAGTTTAATTTATCCTGGAGCCAACCATACACGTTTTGAACATTGTATTGGAACAATGAATTTAGCTTCTAAACTTGCTAATGAACTTAATTTAAGTAAAGATGAAATAGAACTTGTTAGAGTTTCAGGCCTACTTCATGATATCGGCCACGGTCCATTTTCACATGTATCTGAAGGAGTTCTATCTGTACCTCATGAAGAACTAACCAAATATGTTGTTGAAAATACTTCAATGAAAGAAATACTGGAAGAAAAATTTAATGTTAAACAAATTGTCGATATTGTAAATGGAAAAGATTATCTTGGACCAATCATATCTGGAGAACTTGATGTGGATAGAATGGATTATCTTTTAAGAGATTCACATAATACTGGTGTGGCATACGGTATTATTGATTATGAAAGAATTATTTCAAATTTAAAATTAGAAGATGGATTGGTTCTTGATATAAAAGGAGTTCAAGCAGCTGAAGGTGCTCTAGTATCAAGATATTTCATGTACCCAAGTGTTTATCAACACCACACTACAAGAATTGTCAATTCCATGTTTAGACGAAGCTTAAAAAAAGAAATTGACAATCAAACAATAAATGAAAAAGATATTTATAAATACGATGATTCAGACATTATCTCATTATTTAGAAATAGTGATGATGCTTTTGTAAAAGACATGATTCATAGACTTGACAATAGGAAAATACCAAAAAGAGTTAAAACAATTAGATTAGATAATTTTAAAAATCCTGAAAAATTATACAAAATTGAACAAAGCAAACTTAGAAAAGCAGAAGAAGAGATTGCTGAAGACTATGATATTGATAAAAATTATGTTTTTATAAATATTGCTGAATACCCCCGCTTTGATGAAATGAAAACACAAGTTAGTGTTGATAATAAATTATACCCATTGAATGAAATTTCAAATATTATTGGGGCATTAAGTAAAGCAAGATTTAACATTCCAGACATTAGCATTTATGTTCCAGAAGAAGAAAAATACAAATTTGACAAACTAAAAATTGACCATTACATAGATTTACCTGAATTTGATAGAGAAAAATTTCATGGAATACATTACGACCAAATTAAACTATTTTAGGAGCAAAACATGATAATTGTAGCAATAACTGGAGCTAGCGGAGTAATTTATGGAATAAAATTACTTGAAACATTAAATGAATTAAATATTAAAAATGGATTAATTATAAGTGATACAGCAAAAACAGTTATAGAATCCGAAACTGACTGGCAAATAGAAGATATTATTAATTTAACAGATAATTATTATGAATTTAAGGATTTAACCTCATCTATTAATAGTGGATCATTTAAATTTGATGGATTAGTGATTGTTCCATGTTCTATGAAAACATTATCTTCAATAGCTAATGGATACGGAGCTAATGCAATTACAAGAGCTGCAGATGTTAGTTTAAAAGAAAGAAGAAAAACTGTTATTGTTCCAAGAGAAACTCCCCTTAGAACAGCACATATAAAAAATATGTTAACATTATCAAATGAAGGTGCTGTAATTTTACCAGCAATGCCTGGATTTTATTCTAACCACAATACTATTGATGATCAAATTAATTTTATTGTTGGAAAGATATTAGACTCACTAAATATTGAAAATAGCATGTTTAAAAGGTGGGAATAAATGTTAAAAGATTCAGATTTTTTCAAATCCTGTGATGTTCCAGGACCTACAAAAGAAGCTATAAGAGCTATTATACTTTATAAATCCGATGTTAAAAATACAGATAGTGTAGTTGATATTGGATGTGGAACCGGAGGCATTACATGTGAATTTGCTCAAAGAGCAAAAGATGTAACTTCAATCGATATTAATTCAGAAGCTATTGAAATAACTCAAAAAAATCTTAATAAATTTTCTCTTGGAGGTAATGTCAAATTAATCCAAGATGACGGAGCTAATGCTTTAAAAAATATTGACAATATTGATATTGCTATTGTTGGAGGTAGTGGTAAAAAACTTGAAGAAATACTTGAATTGATTGATTTGAAATTAAACTCAAAAGGAAGAATAATTATTACTGCAATATTAGTTGATACTAAAGTTGAAGCAGTAAATAAATTAAAAGAGCTAAATTACAATCCAAGTATTATGGAAGTTAATATTTCAAATGGAAGAGTTCTTAATCGTGGAATTATGATGATGAGTGAAAATCCAATAGCTATAATATCTGCAAAAAAACATTAAACTAATTTTGATATTAAATACTGGATAAGTATATTAAATTGAAACTTAAATCTTCAATAATGATGCTTATTTAAAGGAATAAAAAAAATGAAAACATGTATTATTTTATGTGGAGGGCAAAGTAAAAGAATGGGTAAAGATAAAGGATCTTTGCTTATCCAAAATAAACCCATGATTAAATACATTCTTTCAACATTAAATGATGAAATAGATGAAACCATAATTGTTTTAAATGATTGTAAACGAATTAATGAATACAGTGAATTTATAAATCCTAACGATTATAACTATAAACTCAAATTTATTCAAGATGAAATTAAAAACAAAGGTCCAATGTCTGGAATTTTAACTGGTTTAAACAATATTTCATCCGAATATAGTCTTGTTCTCCCATGCGATAATCCATTTATCGGAAAAACAACAATTAAAAAATTATTTGATGAAATTGATGGAAAATACCAAGCTATTGTACCATACCATAATCCAGAAAATATTATAAAAACTACCGAACCATTACATGCTATTTACAGGAAAGATATTACAGAAATAATAAATGAACTAATCTCAAATAATGAATTACATATTAAAGGATTAATAGAAAAAATAGATACTAATTTTGTTTTAATTGATAATAAAAAAATATTAAAAAAAGAATTTAGAAATCTTAATTATCCAAAGGATTTAAAGATGTTCCATTAAATCTTTTGTTTTTGAAATTGCAGTATTAACCGCAGCAAATATATCCTCTTTAGTAAATGGATATTTACCGCCTTTTTGCATTGCACAGATTCTACCTTCGCGAGTAACACCAACATTTAAACGAGCACTAGCAACTCTTTCTTCGCTTAAAGTTGGATCTAAAACCATTTTATCACCAACTTTAACAAAAGTACACATTGCTACTTCATTATTAATCGGTAAATCAAAAGTATCCTCTTCATCGATAACAACTTCATCATCAACAATAGATGCAACCGGTAATTTAGTAGTTTTAAGTGCGGCCATTACAGCAAGCTCTGCTGCATCAAAAAGATTTCCACAGTTATCTATAATATGTAAATCTATAAATAACATCCAGACATGTTTGCCTTCTTCTACACAAAGTTTATCTAAATCAACTAATTCACTTTCACGAATACCTCTATCAACAACACGTGCAAGTTCAATTGAATCTTCACTAGGTGGACCTGGCTCAAATGTAGGATCGGCCATTGGTAACATTTCACAATTAGTCATTAAAACTCCAAGGTCCGGAGTATCTGGGAAAGGACTTCCAAGTTGTGGTTTAACACCAACAAGTACTTGAGTTCCACCAATTTTTACTCTTGCAGAACCTTCAGCTTTAGATATAACATTAGTTTCAATAGAAATATCCCTATATTCATCAAGTGCCCTGCCATCTTCTCTTTTATCATTAAGGACAAGGTTTGTAATACTTTCTCTTGTAATTTCTGGTACTATATCCATTTTAAACACCTATTCTGTAGAGTATTTTTTCATTAATGCTTCTTTTTGAAGCTCACTAACTTGCATACATCCTTCCAT